>NZ_JAEQCX010000091.1:0-39660 GCF_020738035.1 Microcoleus sp. PH2017_28_MFU_U_A | reverse complement strand
CAAGAAATTCTTTAACAATCATGTAAAGCCTGAGTTTACATGGATTAAAGAAGCGGGAATTTGCCAGAAGATAACTCAATATGCTTTCGACAATCTTGGGGATTCCTTCTCCTTATTTTTCTCAAAAAAAGGTGGATATCCCAAATTCAAGAAGAAGGGGCATCATGATTCTTTCACGATAGATGCAGGTGGCAAACCAATTCCGGTAGGTGGTACGTCCATAAAGTTGCCGACCATCGGCTGGGTAAAAACCTAGGGCGGATTGCCTCACACCACCGTGCCGTGTCAATCACTATTTCACGTACCGCCGACAGTTGGTTTATCGCTTTTGCTTACGAACAGAAGAGCCAACTATAAAGCAACACGATGTTGTGGGTGTTGACTTGGGAGTTAAAGAGTTGGCAACCCTTTCGACCGGTGTTGTTTTGCCTAACCCAAAGCATTACAAAACGCATCTCAGTAAGTTGCGTAGGCTGTCAAAGGAGTTATCCCGAAAAAAACAAGAGGCTCTAGAAATAGATTTAAGGCGAAACAAAAACTAGCGAAGCATCATGCTAAGGAATGAAAATTTAATAACCTAGACGACTATCCCCCCCTTAGCCCTTACTGGAAAAGAAATGGGGAAGCAAAGTTGCTTAAATTATTCAATTTTCATTCCTAAGGTAGCGAATCTCAGAAAAAATACTCTCCATCAAATCACTACTTACTTATGCAAAAACCACGCAAAGATAGTAGTAGAGAATTTGAATGTTTCTGGGTTACTGTCTAATCACAAGCGAGCTTCGAGTTATCGCTGATTGTGGATTCTATGAATTCAAACGTCAACTAGAGTATAAATCTCAAAAGTTTGGCTGTGAAGTAATCATTGCTGACCGCTGGTTTCCTTCGAGTAAGACTTGTTCAAACTGCGGACATATTCAAGATATGCCGCTGAAAGAAAGGACTTACAACTATGGAAGTTGCGGTCATTCGATGGACAGGGATTTGAACGCAGCGATTAATTTATCGCGCTTGGCTAGAGCGTCAAAGCTTACCGAGGGATAGCCGCTCCCATGCCCCCGATGAAGTAAGAAGCAAATGTCTAGACTTGTCTAGGATTTGTATAGCAGCTTTACCCACAAAGCAAGACCTAAGTTGGAAGGCCGAAGCAACACGATTGACGGACAATTCCTCTGAAACCTCTAGATAAATCTCGGGAAAATCAGCGAAAATTGTTTTGAGATTGCTGGCCATCAAAAAACTTAGTTTTTTTACCTCATCCCCAGAATTGATCTGTGGAGCAATCTTTCTTTCTTCTTCCTTCAAAACTCGCAATTGCAAAAAATCCTCTGCCTGCGGGCAGAGGATTTTTTCGCAAAGGACACAAATCACTCGCTCGGGGAAGACAAATTGGTAAATCGTGAGCCACAATTGTTATGGAAACCTACTAATGAGGAGAGAGCGATGCAATTTCCCCCCGCACGCCGAATCTTAGCTCCATTTCTGATCTCGGTACTGCTGCTCGTGACTTCCTGCGGTCAGAATCAGCCCCCCTCCCGCTGGGACAAAGCCCAGCAGGAAAGCACCCAAAAATCGACTAAAGCCAAGCAGACAAATGCTGACAAATCCACTGCTAGTAATCAAAACCTGCCCAAGAAGGCAGTTGCAGGCGGTAAGTTAAATAAATACTTCCCGTCTGCTGGCGGCGGATTCGATCGCGTTTTCGCTCAAGAAAAATCCGGTTTTGCTGAAGCTAAACTGAACAAAGGCGGTAAAAATGTCGCGGTGCTTTCGATTAACGACATCGCCGGCAACCCCAGCGCCGGAGCCAAATTCCAGCAAAGCACCAAGCAAATTAGCGGCTATCCCGCTGTCAGTCAGGGCGCTAACATCACTGCTGTTTTAGTGGCAAATCGCTATCAAGTCAAAGTTCAATCCCGCGATCCCTCTTTTACCGCTAGCGAGCGCGAAGCTTGGCTGTCAAAATTTAACCTGAGCGGCCTTGCTAGTGTGAAATAGCAGTGTCTCAGATCGAACTTCTCGCCCGACTCTAGCTCTGGCGCTATCAAAACTATGTCTGCCAAAATCAGACTGTGAAGTTCTTGCCATCTACCAAAAGTAATACCTTTGATTTCTGTTCAACAAGGAGTTTTTTGTGAGCAAAACAGTCTTTGAATTAGTCGATCAACTGCCTAAAGACAACATGACTGTCAAAGCCCTGCGAGCGCTTGACTTTGTTGTTCCAGGCGAGTGGAACAATTTAGTTGGCTTTGAAAATACCATTCGTACGGTAACAGGCGAAACTGACGAAGATATGATCCAGCAAATTGGCGATCGGGCCATCACCCTCTACAACGATAAATCGGAAGGCTACCAACGCGCTCTCTGGCTTTACCAAACGATCGACAGTGCCTCTAGCGCCCTCGGTACAGCAGCCCTAGCTAACAAAGTCGCCCAAAATGTGCCGTTTTTGTCCGTGCTGGGAAATCTCACCCCCAAGCCTGAAAAAGCTCAGACGATCGACCTTTCTCTAAAATTAGTCACTGAATTGCTCGCTTTTTGCCAAATTAACGGCATTCCTGGCGACAGCATCGGCGATTTTGCCGGGGCTTTGGGCGACTACGGCGGTGAATCCCTGATGCGGATGGCTGCTTTGGTTTGTTTTGATGGTTTGATTCCCCTGGGCCCAGACTTTATCATGGCTACTCAGTCTTGGATTCAAAAGCTCTCCCCTAGCGATTTGCAAGACAATCCGGCGTTTAAGTCGATCGGCGGTATGATTCCTGGTGGTAATCCCGCAGGCCAACTCGGATTTATCGGCGAAAGCTTTAACTCGGTTTCCGGCTGGATGGGCTCGTTTGTGAGCGATCGAGGTTTGACTCCCCAAAACGTTATGGGGCACTTACAGAGTTTTGTGGAAATTTCTGCCGACAAGGTGGACTACGTGGGCGCTTTCCTGGACATGACTACCAACTACTACGAACACACGGGCGTTCAAACTCTCGCCCACCGTTTGATTGAACGAGCTGTCGCTGAGATTTAGAATAAGCATAGTCCTCAGTCATTAGTCAGTAGTCATCGGTTAGTAGTTATTGGTTATTAGTTATTGGTTATTAGAAACAACAACTAAAACTAACAACAAATAACAACCAACAAACAACTACTGACTCCTGACTCCTGACTCCTCTACTCATCACTTTTTAAAAGGAAGCACCAATGGCAGAAGAACCGAAAAATCCAGCAGCAGGCGAAGCCGAAACAGAGGCCCTTTCTGCTGAAAACGCTCCGAGTTCCGACACTCCGGAAACCAGCGACATCCCCAGCGCTGACAAGCCTGCGCCCGCTGCTAAAAAAGCGGCCGCCAAGCCAGACGGTGACAAGCCCCCAGCTAAAGCTAAAAAGGAAAAAGCACCTGCTGTTGAAGACAAGCCCTTTGCGGAATTTATTCAACAAGATTATTTGCCCGCCTTGCAAACTGCTTTGACCAAGCAGGGCGTTAAGGATTTAGATGTGAGTTTGACCAAGCAAAAACTCCCCGTTGCTGGCATGAGTTCCGCCGGAGATTGCTGGCAAGTAATTGGTAAATTTCAAGAAGGTCAGCGCCAATTTAACTTGTATTTTCCTCAAGAAGATATTCAAAGTCAAAGAGCATTTTCCTGCGCTGAAAATAACACCAAAACCAGCACTTTAGAGCCTTTTTTGATAGACGAGCGCAAGATTACCCTAGACCTCATGGTCTTTGGTGTCGTCCAGCGGCTTAATGCTCAAAAATGGCTGAATCTTAATTAGTTATCGTGCAGTGCGAGCGTCCCGCTCGCGAGTCTTAAGATAGCTCGCGAGTCTTAAGATAGCTCGCGAGTCTTAAGATAGCTCGCGAGTCTTAAGATAGCTCGCGAGTCTTAATATAGCTCGCGAGTCTTAAGATAGCTCGCGAGTCTTAATATAGCTCGCGAGTCTTAAGATAGCTCGCGAGTCTTAATATAGCTCGCGAGTCTTAATAATATAGCTCGCGAGTCTTAATATAGCTCGCGAGTCTTAATAATATAGCTCGCGAGTCTTAATATAGCTCGCGAGTCTTAAGATAGCTCGCGAGTCTTAATATAGCTCGCGAGTCTTAAGATAGCTCGCGAGTCTTAAGATAGCTCGCGAGTCTTAATATAGCTCGCGAGTCTTAATATAGCTCGCGAGTCTTAATATAGCTCGCGAGTCTTAATATAGCTCGCGAGCGGGGACGCTCGCACTAAAAAAAAATACAAAAATGAGATGCTCCCTGACTGCTCACTAATGACTCCTGACTAATGATAAATATTCTTCTGATTCTGCCAAAAAATTGCGAGCTTGCATAATTGCGTAAAGGTCAACATCAGTTTCCAACAAACAAGCATGACCGCTATTAGCCAGCATCACCATTTCAGGATTCGGAATTACCTTGACTAAAAGCTTCGCTTCTGCCATAGAAGGCAGCAGCCGATCGGCTCCGCTAGCAATTACTAACGTCGGCTGTTCGATCGCACGCAACTGATTTTCATCCACATTAAACGATCGCACTAACGCCAATCTCCACACAGACGTATTTTGCGGTACCGCTTGCATCGCTTCGAGCAAAGCTCGCCGATCGTCCCGCCCAATCTTTCCTAAGGATGCTAATATCGGCAACAGACCGATTACCGACAGCGGATAAAGATTCGCCGGCAGCCACTGAGTCAGGTGAGAACCCCACTGCACCCAAGGCTGTTGTCGGAATGAAGAAGCTGGATTAACTAAAATTAGTCGATCGCACAATTGGGGAGCTTCTAAAACAACTTTTATCGCTAAACAGCCCCCAAATGACTCGCCGCACAGATAAACTGGCCGCTGATTGGCTTTCTTTTCTGCTTCAATTAAGGCAATTGTTTCCTTAACCAGTACCTCCCAGCTAGCCATGTCGTCGGCCGGTATAGCTAAGCAGCGAATGTCGAAATGCGGAGCTAATTTAGGAATTTGCGATCGCAGCAGCAAACCTCCCCCGTCCATACCGGGCAGAAATACAAATAAAGGGCGATCGGGTTTGGGCGGTTTCGGGCTGAGAAAACGAACCTTATTGTTAGCAGTTGGCATGATTAAACTTAATCTGGTAATTGGTAGTTGGTAATTGGTAATTGGTAGTTGGTAATTGGTAATTGGTAATTGGTAATTGGTAATTGGTAATTGGTAATTAGTAATTGGTAATTGGTAATTGGTAATTGGTGATTGGTAATCTTGCTCGCGAAGCCGAAGGGTCGCAATTGGCAATTGGCAATTGGTAATTGGTAATTTATTGCTCATTTTTACAACTGTCAACTGTGTCAACTGTCAACTGTCAACTGTCAACTATCAACTGTCAACTGTCAACTGTCAACTGTCAACTATCAACTGTCAACTGTCAACTGTCAACTGTCAACTGACTTAAACACACCCTCGATCGAGTAATTGTGCAATTTCCCCCTGACAGTGCTCTGTAAGTTCAGCCACAACTGCTTTGGCTTTTTTGCCTCGATACTGCTGCTGTCGATCGACTGTAATCCAGTAAGGGCGGCCGATTAAAACATTAACTCGTTGATAAACTATCACAGGATGCCACCCAGCGCGATCGAACAACGGTTCGGAAGGATCGAACAAACTCAGCAACTTCAGCGGTAAACCCGATCGCACCGACTTTTCCTCCATCGAAGCAATCGCCACCGGTAACACCGCCAAATCTCGCACCGGCGCCCGCAAAGCCAAATGAGCAAATCCCCGCTGAAACTTCCCCATAGTATTCGGTTGAGTAAAGTTCACCATCGGTTCTGCACCCTCAGGAAACACCCCCACCATCTCCCCTGTTTGCAGCAGCGCCGTCGCTTGAGCGAAAAAATGCTGCTGTCGGTGCTCCGGTGCTTCCAAGGGGAAAGCCCCAAAACTCGTGACAACTTCCCGAATCACCGGAATTTGACCCATGTAGTGATGACAAGCAAACCGGATCGATCGACCCAATGCCGCTGTCAGCACCACAGGATCGAGGAAACTGCGGTGATTGCTCACCACCAGTACCGAACTTTCTTGCGGAATCCGCTGCTGGTGGTGTACAAACATCTGCGTTCCCACACCAGCCAGGAAACAGCGCGAAATCATCAATGTGCGATCGAAAGACATGGGCTAAAACACAGGTAAAACGCTTTCAACAGTTGACAGTTGACAGTTGACAGTTGACAGTTGACCGAAGGAGAGCGACCTCTACCCTTAAGTCCGAGGATTGGAGTAATGAATAGTCTGATTTTCATTTCTCCCGCTCCGGGTTCCGGCTTTCAACCAATTCTTTCTGGTAAAGGTTGATTCCATACCCATGCAGCTTAACATTACTTTACAAAAATCGCGATCGGTCAAAAAGTAGACTTTCCCCTTGTACCTTTCTGTCGTAGTCCTGCACCCACGGGGGGTCAGAAACCAGGTTTTTGCGAAAAAAACTCGTTATAGGCGCCAAAACAGTAAAAAACCCAGTTTCTTTGTCGGATTGCCTAAGTCTGGTTTGGTAAAATTTCCCAGTCAGAAGTAAAATTTTATAAAGTCTTGTTGCAAACTTCTATAAAAATCTTTAAAAGAACGCCAAAACCAAGTTGTAGCAGCTAAAATTATAAATTTACAGTCAGTATTGACAGGCTGTCAAAGTATTTTTCGACAAGTCGTAATAGCAATCTTCCGAGGCATCAATGGATAACATTCACAACTATCGCCTTAAATGTACCCTCACCTTTGGCGACATTTACGGTCAAATCATTGTTTGGCTGATAGTCATCTTCCTGAGTCTAGCGTCCGCACTCGCCCTCTGGAGCAGCGCCCGCCAAATCTACGCCTTGGCTACAGTTGGCTTGATTTTAGTGCTGTCTCTGCCATTCTTGCTGTTTGCTTTCGTGACAACTCTGCTCAATAACATAGAAGTGCTTTCTGTAGACCCCGCCACCGAAGATCAACCTTCTGCAACGGGAAATCAGTCCGCTCAGAGGTCAGTCCAAAACGTCGGCTAGTTCAATTTGAGATTTTAGACTTTGATTTTCAAATCAAAAGTTAAAAAACTTCCCGATCTTTTGGTAGGAAGTTTTTTTTTGGGTCACCATAAGTTGAGCAGAACACTCAAAATAATTTAAAAAAATGCTAGAACACGACGTAATCATTGTAGGCGGCGGTTTAGCAGGTTGCCGCGCGGCTTTAGAAATTGCCCGGACTGACCCCAGTTTAAAGGTAGCTGTTGTTGCGAAAACTCACCCGATTCGATCGCACTCCGTCGCAGCCCAAGGCGGTATGGCCTCCAGCCTGCAAAATGTCGATCCAGATGACAGTTGGAAAGCCCACGCCTTCGACACAGTAAAAGGTTCAGACTATTTAGCCGACCAAGACGCCGTAGAAATCCTCACCCGCGAAGCACCCGGTGTCATCATCGATTTAGAACACATGGGAGTCCTGTTTTCGCGCCTCCCAGATGGCAGAATTGCCCAGCGCGCTTTCGGCGGACATTCCCACCGCCGCACCTGCTACGCGGCCGACAAAACCGGTCACGCCATCCTCCACGAATTAGTCAACAATCTGCGCCGTTACGGAGTTCACATCTATCAAGAGTGGTATGTCACCCGCCTGATTTTGGAAGCAGGCCAAGCCAAGGGCGTAGTTATGTTTAACCTAATAGACGGCGAAATTGCCGTCTTGCGCGCTAAGGCGGTGATGTTTGCTACGGGGGGTTACGGTCGAGTTTACAACACCACCTCGAACGATTACGCCTCGACTGGAGACGGTTTAGCGATGGCGGCGATGGCTGGATTGCCGCTGGAAGATATGGAGTTTGTCCAGTTTCATCCGACTGGTTTGTATCCGGTGGGAGTGTTGATTTCAGAAGCTGTACGGGGTGAAGGGGCTTATTTGATTAATTCCGAGGGCGATCGATTTATGGCGAATTATGCCCCGTCGCGGATGGAATTAGCGCCCAGGGACATTACATCGCGATCGATTTCCTTAGAAATTCGTGCAGGTAGAGGCATTAATCTCGATGGTAGTGCAGGCGGCCCCTTTATCTACCTCGATTTGCGGCACATGGGACGCGAAAAAATCATGAGCAAAATACCTTTTGCTTGGGAAGAAGCGCACCGCTTGCTAGGAATTGATGCCGTAGACCAGCCGATGCCAGTGCGTCCTACGGCTCACTATTCAATGGGGGGAATTCCAACGAATATTGGCGGACAAGTTCGCAGCAGTGCTGACAGTTTGGTAGACGGTTTCTTTGCGGCCGGCGAAGCAGCTTGCGTGTCAGTTCACGGCGCTAACCGTTTGGGCAGCAATTCGCTCTTAGAATGCGTAGTTTACGGCAAAGTTACTGGCGCAACCATAGCACAATTTGTCCAAAATCGCAAGTTACCCGCAGTAGACGAACAGCGTTATATTCAGGAAACACAAGAGCAAATTCAAGCACTTGTAGACCGTCCCGGACAATACCGAATTAATCAAATTCGGCAAAAGTTCCAAGATACGATGACTGAGTATTGCGGAGTATTTCGCAGCGCCGAATTGATGCAGGAAGGTTTGCATAAATTGGAGGAATTGGAAAAACAATATCAAGAAGTTTACTTGGACGACAAGGGTAAATCTTGGAATACGGAAATTGTGGAAGCTTTGGAATTGCGGAGTTTGATAATCGTGGGAAAAATGATTTTAACTTCGGCTTTGAACCGTCAGGAAAGTCGGGGCGCTCATTCGCGGGAAGATTTTTTGCAGCGGGATGATGAGAAGTTCTTGAAGCATACGCTGGCTTATTATTCGCCTGCGGGGATTGATTTGGCTTATATGCCGGTGGCGATTACGATGTTTGAGCCGCAGGAGCGGAAGTATTGATTTATAGGGTGTGTCAGCCCTAAATAAATTTTGTTTGTTACCTAATTACCAAATGGCTGACGCACCCTACTTACTAAATGGTTAGGGCTTGTAGCGTAAGGCTTTTAGACGTTCTAGCTATACCTCACCTCCCCTAGAAGTGCTATATATGAGTAAAACGACACAGACATCTCAATTCCAGCAAGCTCTTGAAGCTGTAGAAGTTTTATCACTAGAAGATCAAGCCATGCTTCTAGATATTCTTCAAAATCGTCTGCGACAACAGCGACGCAATGAATTACTCAAGGAGGTGGCAGAAGTTCGTCAAGAGTATGCTGAGGGAAATGTTAAATTTTGTTCTGCCGCCGATTTTATGGCGGAGTTGGATGATAGTGAGGAGAAAGTTCATGGCTGATTTGCCCGATAGAACTATTACAATTATCCTAGAATTACAGCGCCGACTGGTGCAGCTAATCAATCAAGCGGGAGCGACTGAACTATCTGTTTTTGAAATATTTGGAGAAACGGAGGCAACTGCTTCTGTGCTAGAACAATTGACAAACATTAGAGAACGAGCTACTTCTTCTTATTCTCGCCTTTCTAACCTGCTCCTGCGAATTTCGGAATTTCAGCCGATCGCTCCTACTGCTACCATAGAACTACTGACTCAAACGATAGAACAAGCTGAAGCTACAGCCGAGGCCGGAGAAGCTACTGTCCGAGAAGCTAAAAGTGATTGGAACCTACTATGACTCAACAACCGCAACCAGAACCCGAAAAAGTAAAGCAGACAGTTGCTAAAATGCGCGAAGTCTGTCGGCAGTTTGATAGTCTTAATTTTGCACTTGATGAACTGATTGCCCAGATAGAAGCAGATATTCGGAATAGTCCTCTCACAGCTTATCGTTTAGGGAGAGCCAAGTCTGTTGCTGGGCCTGCGGAGTCAGAAAGTTAGTGCTACTGTCATTGGTTGCGATCGCTTCCTAGCAAATTCAAGATCGATCGCCCTTTTCCCCAATTTCCCTCCACTATCTCACTCTCCACCATCCTCCCTAACTTCTTCGACAGATAAACTTAACGCCTCCGCCACCTGTTCGGCACTCAAACCCATTCCCAACAACCGGGGAATTGCAGCCCTTCTTGCCTGAAATTCAGCTTGTCGTGCCTGCTCTGCACTGTCAGCTCGCAATCTTTCTTGTTCGGCTCGCAATCTTTCTTGTTCGGCTCTTTCCCGTTGTTGTTCCCCTCGCAATCTCTCCAATTGAGCTCTTTCATCGCCAATCAACAGCAAATTACCTTCCTCATCCCACCAACGCAGCCAAAGCATGGTTTGATTTTGATAACTGCCTTGCCAAAGTCCCAATTCTACGCCTAAAGGTGCGATCGCAAAATGACCCCGCTGATTCAGTTCTAAAAGTTGATAATACCCGTCAATCAACCGATAAACTTCTAATCGCCCGCTGTTAATTTCATAGATGCCGTAATAGGGAATTCGCATCACCCGCTCGTAGGCCCAAAACTTGCCAGGTTTCGTGATTACCCCTTCTTCGGTGCGAGACAACGGAGTGCGATCGCGCTCTTCCTCGCCATTCCCGCTGGCAAATTCTAACGCAATTAACGGTGCTATGTGTTCCCGCCACAGCACGTAAGAACGGCGAATTTGACCGTCAATATTAGGAGGTACATTAGGAACATAAAACCAATCAGGAGCTTCTGCACCTTTTTCCGGTGGCTCGGTTTCTCGCCAATAAATGCCGCAGTCTTGACCGATCGCATATTGTCCGTCAGGATGCCGCTGCTGCAAAATCGGGCCGATCGAATCTGTTAAAATTAAACTTTGTGGATGCTCCTGGAAATTTTTCACAAAAGTACCATCCGACTCTGGTAATTGAGTGTGGTCTGGAAAAGCAGGAGGTAGAACAACGCGGTCAACGCTTTGGGTCATAATTCCCTCCGAGGTCTGACTTAATTCATAATATCACGTCCTAGGTTTGTAGTGAGGACTTCAGTCCGCAGAAATTGATGCGGACTGAAGTCCTCACTACAAACCTTATAATCGTTATTTTTGCGGATACTCTCTAATCTGTAATTCGGAATAAAATAAGAAGTTTTGAGTTAAAAGTATCAAATTTTTCACTCAAAATCGTGGGGCGGAAACTCTTCGTACCGCCCCTACAAATGTCCTTAAGGTTTCGGTAGCGCACCTTCTGGACTGGGAGAACTTGACGGTTCTGGACTGGGAGAAGCAGCAGGATCGGGACTCGCTTTTTCTGCCGCAGGAGAAGGCGAAGGAGTGCCGCTAGCTAACTGATTGATTTGATCTTTATAGTTAGGTGGAGCTAACTCAGTAGCTTTATCAAACAGCGTTTTTGCTTCGTCTGTTTTGCCCTGTTCCTTCAACACGATCGCATGAGCTAACGTCGGACGAAAATCTTTCGGATTCGCCTTAGCCGATTCGTCGTAAATCGCGATCGCCTCTGGGTAGCGCTTCTGCATAGCATAAACCTGTCCCAAAATCAACTGCACTGAAGTTACATCAATACTTCCCGGTTTCGCCTGATTCGCACTCGGAGCAGCCTTCAGCGTATCTTGCAGCAGTCCGATCGCAGCTTCGGGCCGTTGTTGCACCAACAGCAAATTCACCAACCCCTGCAAAGCCTTAATTTCCCCAGGCTTAGACGCTAAAATTGACCGATAGGCCCCAGCAGCCCCTTCGCGATCGCCCGTGCGTTCCTTCGCCTGAGCCAGCAAAATCCCGTATTCCGTAGTTTCAGGATTCAGTTTAGCCAACTTTTCCAACGTCGGCACCACATCCTTGATCGCCCCCACTCCTTGTCCGATCAACTCCAGCCGTACCTGCAAAAGTCCCCGCAAAGCCGTTACATTGTCAGGTTCCCGCTGCAAAACCAATTCATACCCTCTCACCTGATCTTGCAGCAACTGCGATTGCTTATCGTTAGATGCGGCTGTCTGAGTTGGCGTTGGAGTCGATCGACTTTGCGCTTGATTGCCCTTGAGAATACTGTCCAAAATTGGAACCAGAGAAAATCCCACAAAAGCGATGAGCGCAAGCACTACCACTACAGTAATCAACCCGCGACCCTTGTTTGCTTTTTCCATAATTCAACTATCCCAACTTAAAATCTACTATTTTCTAAGAATCAACCCATCGCCTAGGGGCGTCTGCGATTTAACCAGATCTATGCAACCATAAAAGTTCTTAAGTTCAAAGTCCCAATTCACAAACCAGTCTTTTGCTTGCAGCTAATATGGTAACAGACCCGCAACTCCACGCTAGCCAAACTATTTTGGACACAAAGACCCGCAGCCCCAAGGAACGTGGCTTTCGTCCAATAAGAGTGCGGTTAAGCTCAAAATTACCGAAAATATGGCGGATCAGCCCGTTAGGTAATTGGATTAAGTAAAATAGGCAAGCTACTCCAGAGAGATTGGAATGGCGCCTTGGGGATTTTCCTCAAATCATTGCGAGATATTGCCGGGTTGGATGCTCAGGTATTCAACACGCTATGTCGGGATATATCCTAGATTGTCCGGACTTGAAGTATCTGAATATCCTAAACGCTATTAGCCAGCAACGCCAGCTTTCGGGCGATCGACCGATTCTTGGGTTAGCAACTCTCAAACTCTTTGCCAACAAGGATTAGAGCAGCCAGCAAATCCGGGATCGCTCGTAGCGCAGTAGAAAGTTGGCGTTGACGGGTCAAAACCAAACTTTCCGGCGCAAGCCTCAAGTCGGGTGCTAGTAGTTTTTAAATCAGTTTCTTCAGTTTATTCCTAATTTCCCTCAAGGGATGTGTCTCCGCTGCAAGGAGTTTTTATGAACCCCTCTCCCAACCGGTCTTCCAAATCGTCCAAATCTACTTCTGCTCGCAAGGCTCAGCCAACCGAGCCCGCCGTGAATCAGCCCGCAGTTACAGCCTCCGTGCCCGAGACACCAGACGAAAGTCCCGTGTCTTCCGCGTCGGCTGCACCTGTTGACCAAAATCAACCACCAGCGCCAACGGACGCCCCAGCGACAACGGACGCCCCAGCGCCAAATGACGCCCTAGCGCCAACGGACGCCCCAGCGACAACAGACGCCCCAGCGCCAAAGGATACGCTGCAACGACCACGCTACAGTTCTGCCCCCGATGGGGACAAAACAAAGCCAAAGCCCAGCGATGCTCCTGCGATCTCGGAGCCAGCAGCGCCTGCGGAATCTGCTGGTAAGACAACTGAACTCACGGTCGTACCTACCCCAACCCCCAAGCCTCCCACTAACGAAACTCAGGTCGATGATGATGACATACCCTCTGTCATGCGCCAACATCCCATTCCCCCTCCCAGTGAACCCAGACAGTACCGAGCTGTTGGTTTAGTGCGGGGCCGCTACACCCAATCTGAAGAGCAATTCACCCGAGGTATGTTGATAGCTGCCGACGGAACTGCCATCGACGCAGTTTTGCTGGGTAGAGTTATGAGTTTAGTCAAAAATCACCTGGATCTCGAACAAGAACACCTGTGGGTGGTCTATCCCCGCACCAGGCAAGAAGACGGCAACTTGCACGCCCAAATTATGGGTGTTTGGGAGCCGGAAACCCTGAAAAAATCTCCCGAAACTTCCTCTGATGAGGAAAATCAGGAAGCAGGGGAGATTGAGCAGGGCGGCGAACCATCGACTGCATCTTTGCCGCCCTCGGAACCTGATGTTGAAGATGGCTATTTTTCGATTCGAGGCGAGGTGATTTATCAACAATCGCAAGAGGAAGAAAAATATCTCATCGTCAAAATCAAGCAAGCTCCTCGCAAGAATGACGACAAGATGAAGTTTTTTAAGTTGAAACTCAAGGGGGATGTAGGAACAAAGGCGATCGGGTTTTTTTGGGATTTCCACGTCAAATTGCAAGCTGACAGTCTGATGATTGAGCAGGCCAACAATATTGGCGCCCTGCCGATTAAAAAGCGGAAATTCCCCCCCGGTAGCAAGCCGCCCGGTGGTGGCTACAAAGGAGGGGGAAACAAGCGTGCCTTTACTCCTAAGCCCAGCGGTGACGGTACTCCTGTAGGGCGTCCTACTATCAAGTCCGCAGCAGCACCGCCTGTCCCCAAGGAACCTCTTCCTAAGCCTGTGAAGAAGCCTAAGCTTGTTGAGGAATAAGACTATTTTAGATTCTTAGATTTTAGATTTTAGATTTTCGGTGAGTGCATCAGTTTCCCATGGGTGCAGTTTTTCACCAGAAGACTTCAATCTAAAATCTAGAATCCTGGACGCACTCGCAAGGATCGGAAACTGAGTTTCTTGACAACAAACCTCAGCTTTCAAGCAACGCCGGGGACAAGAAACCCGGTTTCTAAGACCTTGTGCTTCCACAAAAAAATCTAAAATCTAGAATCTAAAATCTCAAATTGTTTATTCAATCCTGACTTGGGCTCCCCACAAATCTTGGGGAAGAAATACTCGATCGACAGATAGAGGAGCAACTGGGGCCGTGAGGGTAAATAAACCCGCTTCAATTTGCTGCTTCAATTCCAAAGCTACTTGCCGCGAGAGAAACATACTCGCCAGCGGGGCGGCCCGCACGGGTTTACCCTCGATGAGAATGCGACCAGTTTTTAATTGAGCATAACTAACTAAACCAAATGTGGGACGAACGCGCCGGGGGATAGAGAAATCTACCACCGGCGCTACTATTTTTTTGTCTGATACTGCACAGTGCGCCACGACTGTTTCGTTTAAAACAGGAAAAGGGATGCCGACTCCCAGCATCAAGGATGGGCCGTAGTTTTTGAAGTAGCAGCCGCGCACCCATTTGGAGTTCATCTGTTTGGCGTCGCCGATGAGTGCCAGGGTGGCGGCTGGGCCGATCGGAGTCCCGTTAGGCTGCCGTTTTTGCAGCGGGAAGTGTTGGGTTCCTTCCCAGGTGATGTAGCCCTGAGCACCTCCTAGGAAGATGCGGGTGCCGATGCCGATGAGTTCGAGGTGGGGGTCGTTAAGCAGGGGTGACATGGCTCCCAGGCTCGAATAGACGGCGTTGCCGAGGTTCGGTTGCAGGGGGCCGAGGTAGGTGAACAGCGGGCGATCGCCCCCGTTGACTCCTACAATAAAGTTTTGATAGGCGTTCCGGGGATTGAATAAATAAAACTGGTTGATGGTATCGCGGGTAATCGTGGTTTCAAAGGAGGCGCGGGGATAGCAGTCTGTTACTTGCCCTAAAGCCCGCAACTGCACGGGTTTGCCGGCGATTAAGTCTTCGATGACGTGTCCGCCGCCCCGTTCCCGCGATTCTTCGCCGTCTTCGGCTACTTGGGTGGCTCCGAGGTACAGGTCTACGGCGCCGAAGCCGGAGTAGGCTAAAACGCCGTCCAGCCAGCACTGCCGGATTTTGATCGGGGGGTCAGTATGGCCGAGGTTGATGATGGCGCCGGAGGATTCCATGGGCTCGAAGGTGCCGGTGGTAATCACATCGACTTGTTTGGCGGCTTCGGTAATGCTGGTTTCTCTGACTCTGGTTTTGAGTTCTTCGATTGTCCAGACTGTGGCTTTGCCTTGGCTGATTTTATCGTTGATTTCGTCGATCGATCTCATAACACTATTTTATTTGGATTTTAGTTTGATAGATTGGCGATCGGGCGATAGTTTGAGATAAAAGAAATGTATTATAACTGAGATGTTACACCATTCTCAATTAGCCTTTTCTGAACAGGCAAGATGCCTGTTCCACAAAGAGTTAATTTTCTTGTGGAACAGGCATCTTGCCTGTTCTTGATAATGATGCAAGATGTGAGTTATAACGCAATACGGTTCAGTTAACACTGTTAATTCCCCGGATATCCCCCTAAATCCCCCCTGATAGTCGGGGGATTTTGAGCAACTTCTTGTCCCCCCCTTGTAGGGGCGGTGCCCCCGTTCCCGCCCTCTTGGCTAGGGGGGATCTGTCTTATCTGAACCGTATTGAGTTATAACGGATATAAGAATAATATCATAAATCAAATAAAGGGCGATCGCCATGACTCAAGCGATATTAAAACCAGTCACTTTCGATGAATTTATTGACTGGTATCCTGAAAATTCGATAAACCGTTACGAACTCCATAATGGAACGATTGTTGAGATGCCTAAAACAACCGGAGAACATTCAGAAGTAGCTGGCTTCCTTTGCCTGAAGCTAGGGATGGAAATCGAGAGGCTGCAATTGCCCTACTTCGTACCCAAAGAATGCGTTGTCAAAGCTGATAACGAGTTATCTGGTTATGAACCGGATGCGATCGTTTTGGACAGACAAGGGACGAACAGCGAACCGAGATGGAAAAAGCAATCTATCATTACAATGGGTAGTTCTGTCCGGCTAATTGTCGAAGTTGTCAGTACCAATTGGCGGGATGATTATGGCTACAAGTTGGTTGACTACGAAGCTTTGGGTATTTCTGAATACTGGATTGCGGATTATTTGGGACTTGGTGGCAGACGCTATATTGGCAATCCGAAACAACCTACTTTTTTTGTTCACCATTTGGTTGATGGCGAGTATCAAGTTAGTCAGTTTCGGGGGAGCGATAGGATTGTTTCGCCCACATTTCCAGAGTTGAATTTAACGGTGCAACAGATTTTCAGCGCTGGACAAGATGCGGTTTAGAGTGCTAGGATAGAAGATAGATATTTAAAAAAATCGGCGATTAAAATCGCTTCTATAAAAACAAAGTCCGCCTTCGCGGACTGAAAAATAAACGGGAGCATCTCAGTTTTGCATTTACAGTGCTGTCCCCGCTCGCGTGCTTGTACAAGCACGCGAGCTCTTAAGCTCGCACTACCATAAAAAATGCTTCTTGCAAAACTGAGATGCTCCCAAATAAACTGCTATTTAAGCCAGATCTGGGATGAGTACAAACCTGAATTACTGATTTCCAGGAACGTCATTTGCGTCATTCTCTGGATCATCGGAAATGTCTGGTTTGTGTTCGGGTAAATTTTCTGATCGGCTTTGTGTGACTCCTATAGATTCGTACTCTTCATGAATAGCCGAATCAATTGCCGCCAACCTTTTAGGATTGGCGTCCCACTGGTTGAGAATGTCTTTAATTAGCACTTCCCTAATCCAAACTTGAGCGACAACTGTGAGGGGAAGGGCTAGCAATAAGCCTAAAAATCCAAAAAATGTGGCGAAAAATACTTGAGCTATTAAAGTTACTGCTGGCAGCAGCGATACTTGCTGTGCCATGACGTAGGGGGTGAGGATGTTGCTTTCAAACTGTTGAATTAGGAAGTAAAGAATGAGGACTAAACCTGATTTTAATGGAGAGTCTAAAAGTGCGATCGTCATTGGCGGAATGACGCTAATAGTAGGGCCAATATTCGGAATCAAGTTCAGAAATCCTGCTACTACAGCGTGAGCTAACGGTAGGGGAACTTGCAAAACTGACAAACCAATTAAGCTCAAAAAAGCAATCACACTCATGCTAATTAACGCACCAATGACCCATCGACCTAGAGCTACTTCGCATTCATCTAAAATACCCTCGATGCGCCGCCGATAAAAAGAGGGAAATAGTTGTATAAGTGCTTTGCGGTAAGATAGGGGATCTGCTAAGGTCATCAAGGTCAAAACTAAGACTAACAAAAAACTCAGGATAACGCCTAATGTATTGCCGACAAATGCTCCTGCACCCCCAACGAGTTGGTTGAATAAAGGTTGCAGTTGCCGCATAATGTCGTTAACATCAAGATTTGGCAGGCGCTGGCCTAGTTGTCCCGAGAAGCGAGTTTCGATTTGATCTACCCAATCATTTAATCTTGCTATTCCTTGAGGAGCTCTTTGGGTAAGTTGTTGGAATTGCAGGGCGAAGGGCGGTACAATTATCAGGAACAAGCCTATGAATACGAGGAATAAGAAGGTAATTGAGCACAGTACGGCGATCGACCTTTTGAGTCGGAATTTTTTTTGTAAGTAGCGTGCTAGTTTGTTTAAGGCCGTGGCTAAGACGATGGCGGCAAACAGCAGCAGTAGGGCTTGCCTGATTTGCCAGAGGATGTAACAAGATGCGATGAGGGCTAATAAGCCCATCCACTGTCCTAGCTTCATGCGATTTTTGGATATTATAACGGGAATTGCCGACCTTGCTTTAGACGCTTTTGCAATCGCGTCTCTACAAGATAGCTTAAATGCGATCGCCTCTTTACAATATACTCCTACAACGCAGCCTCTTCAATTCCCTTTCGCGAACACCTGCTGCGCTGTCAGATTCAATTCTGGGAAAGTTGAGGACTCAATCACCTCAACTCCTCTGAATTGCTTAACTTGATATTCCCCGTCAATTAGTTGGTAAACCGAAAAAGTTGGTTGCTTAGGATTGCCGATAAACCGTCTCCCGCCCAATCCTAGATAGTCTATAATCCAATATTCTTGGATGCCCATTGACTCGTAAGCCTCTAGTTTGCGGGCATAATCATCCTCCCAGTTAGTGCTAGTTACTTCTACGATTAGGGGAACTGATGAACCCATTGTAATAATTGATGATTTCTCCCATCGCGGCTCGTTTCCAATGGTTTGTTCGTTGAGTACAATAATATCTGGTTCATAACCAGATTCCTCGCGCATGGGTTTGATGACGGCTTCTTTCGGGATGAAGTAGGGTAAATTAAGACGCTCAATCTCAATTCCTACCTTCAGCGAGGTAAAACCTGCTACTTTAGAATGCTTGCCTGTTGCTTTTGGCATTTCAACAATTTCTCCGTTGTGTAGTTCATAGTGACATCCTGAATTCTCAGGATACCAGTCAATGAATTCATCGAATGTTACTAATTCAGTTATGGTTTGAATCATGGTGAGTGCCTTGAGTTTGGTTGCGATCGTCCTAACGTATATTATATGACTTGTAGGGTGCGTCAGACGAACTTGTAGGGCGATTTTCGAGGGTTTCGGCTCTAAGGTTCGTAGTGAGGACTTTAGTCCTGATTCTGTCAAGGACTAAAGTCCTCACTACAAACTAATTTTATTGTCATCATTCGATCGGACTTGATATAAATCCCATCCAAAAAACCTCGCTGTCAACTGTCAACTATCAACTGTCAACTGTCAACTGTTTAAGTCTTTCTCGAACAACTTCTTGATAAAAACTCTCTAAAGCTGTCACGCAAACTTTATCATCAAACAGATTATCTTGTCGCTGACTCATGCGTCGTGAAATATCTCGCCGCCACTCTGAATCTAAACCCAATTTGACAGCAATTTCAATGTATTCCTTTTCATTTTGGGCAATTGTGTCTGTTACTCCCAGCATCTTGAGAAAGCTATAAGCGTGCAGTCCCCGCATAAATTCTCCCGGACAGGTTACTATAGGTAAATTGCACGCGATCGCCTCCAAAGACGTATTTCCCCCCGACCAAGTGAAAGTATCCAAGAAAACATCGGCAAGAAAGTTCATGGCTATATACTCTTGTCGAGTTGCAATCGCTCGGAATAGACAGTAATCTTCGCTGTCGAGATTAACAGCAGCAAAAGCCCGCTTGAGCCGTTTTCGCAACAGTTCACCGCGCGGAAAAATAAACTGAGCTTGCGGCACGCGGCGGGCAATTTCTGCTAAAATAAAATCATATTGCGGTAAGTATTTGAAAGGAGCTTGGCAGCAAAAGTAAATTATTGCATCTTCTCGAAGGTCAAAATCTAAGCGACTATTGTTTAATTCTCCCACGAGTGGTTTTGGGTAGGAAACACCAATATTAGGCAACTTAACTAAGGTTTCTGAGTAATGCGATTGTGCATTTTCCGGTTCCATCAATTGGCTGGAAATAAAATAGTCAACTGTGGGTAAACCAGAGGTAACAGGATGTCCCCACGCCGAACATTGCACGGGTGCGAGGCGCAAAGCTGCTATTTGGATAGTTGGTGCATCCATGCCAATTTCCGGGAATACAAGAATGTGCAATTTGTCATCAATAATTTGTTGGCATACAGCTTCTAAGTTGTGAGGAATGTGGCGGAATACATGGCTATATTCGCGAAATTGTTCTGTAATCAGATCTGGTTCATTACCCGTGTAGTAACAGTAAATCTCAAATTGTTTTGTATCGGCATACCGCAACCAGCCGGTCAACCATAAAGTGCCGCTGTAAGAATGCAAGTAACTAGAAACATAACCGACTCTAATTTTACCATTTTCCGCCAGTTCTGGCATCTGTCGCGGTTCCACCCACTGGGGATAGTTAGCCGCCATGATTTGATGAACTAAATTGGCATATTTTGATTGCGATTCCACAACATTGTGGGCTTGATAGGCTAGGTAGAAATTAGTGAAACTCTGCAAGCCGAAAAAAGCATTTATTTTTTCTTGTGGAGTTTTCACAGATGTTTGCTGAATCAAGCTTTCTAATTCTCTGACAAATCTCAGCCTATAAAGCTGAATTTCTTCTTTATTATCGTAAATAATCGGCAATGTTAAGTGTTTCAAAAGCTGGAAAACGTATTCATTCGGTAGAATCTTTGCCGCTACTTCTGCATTTGATATAGCTGATTTTGTACGTCCACTTTGCTGGCAAATTTTGATAACTTCAAAATGCAGTTGTCCGGCTTTTGGGTGATTGCAAATTCCTTGTTCGAGGATTGCGATAGCTGCTGAGATTTTATTAATTTTTCGCCAGCAATCGCTGAAGTTCAAAAATAGTGATACATCTCCTACCTGGAATTGTGAAAATCTTTGATACTGCTTAATAGCTTCTTCATATCTTCCTTGATAGTAGAGTGTGTTAGCCAAATTCAGGGCCCTTGATGTTGGTGATTCCAGGGTGATATCGCCAAGTCGATCCAGTTCCAATAATGGGATAATTTCTGCGCCGGACAAGGCTAGTGCTATTTGATTTTCCGCAGTCAACTTAATTCTATATTGAATCTGTGCCAGAAGAGTTTGCCACTGGCTTTGACTGAGGTTTTCTAATAAGATAATTTCCGGTTCGACGCTTGACTCTAAATATTCTTCCATGCAGAGATTCATCATAATCCCGGACAAAATTAAATCAGCATCTAACTCAGAGTCTTCTGAGTTAGATGCTATCTATTAAAAGAGCTAGATTATGGCGATCGCGATGAGTGACAATACTTTTAATAATTGGGGCTAACTCTAAATATAGCAATTCTTCTGGTTGGCTCCAATCGGGGAAAATGAGCAAATTTAAGGGTTTGAGATTCAAGGTGGTTAGATCCATGCGATCGTCTGTCCTGTATTCTTGGGTATTGTGGGGCTTTTGGTGTTGTGTGCGGCTGCTCAACTCCTACCTCGGCTGCTGTTGCCATGCCCGCCAGCCCAGAATCGCAGCTAGGATGATACTGGGGGTAAACACGGCGATCAGGGCGTTGAAGTCGGTTGAGGCTATGGATAGGCTGGGCCCTGCGTACTTGATGGCCAGGGAAAACGCGGCGGAGAAGCAGAATACTTTGAGGATGGGGCTGATGTTGGTGTTCATGGATGTGCTGGTTGGTTGTACGATCTGGTTTGGCGCGGGGGTGGGAAACTTTGACCTTAAGTATTATGGCAAGGCTGTGGTCTTGTTGAGTGTGGGGTTTGGGAAAAGTGCGATCGATCGTGCCGGGAGTGCTGATAATATTTATGATAATTTTGGGTAAGCTTCAGTTTAAAGGTAGATTCGCATCACTGAGATTTCCTACGTTAACCTAACTCCGTAAGAGCAGACCTATTTGCTCGCGATCGTTCAAACACGTAAAGCATCCTACCGGAAAAAGTGATAAATTATCAGTCGTCAACTCAGGGGAGACACAGCCAAAACCGATGATTAGCGTCAAAACACTTTTAGAGCAAGCTCAAAATCCCGACTATTGGAAAAGCCTGAATCCCCAGCTAAGTGTAGGTGAAGATTTTACTTCACTATCTGGCAGCTATCTTACCAGCATATGTATTCTCTGTCAGAGGATATAGCCGAACTCGCCACAGAAATGCCAAAATAGACTCTCCAACCGTCACTTAAACTTCAGGATAATTTTACAATGGACCACCAAAACTTAGAAGTAGTAGATAAAATACGTCAGCAATTTGATACGGCTCCTTATCCTAGAAAGCCTTTAGATCAATCTCCTAAAAATGAGTCAGAATTACTTTATTTTCATGACCTTTCAACAGCTTACTATTTAAGAAATCAAAAATTGATAAAAACAGATGGAAAACTTATTTTAGATGCTGGGTGTGGGAGTGGCTATAAGTCATTAGTTTTGGCAGAAGCAAATCCTGGTGCGAAAATAATTGGCATTGACTTGTCAGAAGAATCTGTGAATTTAGCCAAACAACGCCTGCAATATCATGGTTTTGAAAATGCCGATTTTCATGCAATGCCACTAGAAAATTTACCTAGCTTAGGCTTAGAGTTTGATTACATTAATTGTGATGAAGTTCTTTATCTTTTGCCTGATATAGTAGTGGGGTTACAGAGCCTGAAATCAGTATTAAAGCCTGAGGGAATTATTCGCTCAAATCTTCACAGTTCAATTCAGAGAAATTTTTATTTTTCTGCTCAAAAAATATTTGGATTAATGGGTTTAATGAATAATAATCCCCGCGAACTAGAAATGGAATTAGTTCGAGAAACTATGAAAACCTTGAAAGATCAAGTTATGCTTAAGATGGTAGCTTGGAATGCTCAAGAGGCAGAACAAGACGAATGGATTTTAATGAATTATTTATTGCTGGGGGATAAAGGATATAATATTCCTGAAGTTTTTGCAGCCTTGAGAGTAGCTGATTTAGAGTTTGTTAGCATGGTGGATTGGCGGCAGTGGGAATTGACGGATTTGTTCAAGGAGCCAGATAACTTACCGATGTTTCTAGAAATGAGCCTGCCAGAAATTTCTGTGGAAGAGCGACTGCATTTATTTGAGCTGTTTCATCCTGTCCATCGCCTGATTGACTTTTGGTGCGGTCATCCCAACCAAGGTCAGCCTTTTGTGCCAGTTTCCGAATGGAATCAATCTGACTGGCAGGTAGCGCGAGTTCACCTGCATCCTCAATTGAAGGTTGCCCAGGTAAAAGAAGACCTGCTCAAGTGCATCGCTAAGCAACAATCTTTCACGATCAGCCGTTATATCCCTTCACTTTCCCAAGTTCCGATCGCCGTCGAGAGTATGCTAGCAGCTTGCCTGCTGCCTTTGTGGGAAGGAGCGCAGCCGATCATGTCCCTAGTCGAACTGTGGCTCAAGCTTAAGCCACTGCATCCTGCTACCCTAGAACCCGTGAGCCACGAGACGGCTTTTGCAGAAGTGCGGGAACTCCTAAGTACGCTGGAAGCTTTTATGTACGTGCTTTTAGAGCGATCGGCTGGAGACTGAAAAAAAAATGGGCGGGAGTGATATGAACGCCACGAAAACTGGGTAAGTTAAATTTACGAGTTAGAAATCAATCATCCCACGCCTCTAGGAGAAACAACCCATGAAAACTGAATTAAAAGCTAAGTTCCTGCATCACCTCAATCAAAAAAGACAAGATAAGGGTTTTACCCTGATTGAACTGCTGGTAGTTATCATCATCATCGGTATTCTGTCAGCTATTGCATTGCCTTCCTTCCTCAACCAAGCTAACAAAGCCAAGCAGTCAGAAGCCAAGCAGTACGCAGGTTCGATGAACCGCGCCCAGCAAGCCAAATACGCAGAACTTGGTAATTTTGTAACAGATTCCGTTGACAATCTGGGTATTGGCATTAAAACTCAAACTTCTAACTACACCTATACAGTTAAAGATGGGGGCGCCAAAAACGTTGGCAACCAAGCATTCTCCTTATCTGACTCACTCTTACCCTATACAGGAATTGTGGCTCTGGTAACACCTAAGGAGCAGACTGATGCCACCACTGTGGCAGTATTATGCCAAGCTGGTAAGGCAGCAAAAGGTAACACCATTCCTCTTCCTGCTGGTGGTGGTCAGGCCTTAGCCTGTGATCCTAGTACACCTGAAGTTACTAAGTAGGAAAGGTCTCAGATAGAGCATGGGTCTTGCTAGTCTGAGCTGAACCTATTGAAAGAGTGGGTAGTGTTTCTTAATGCTACCCACTCTTTGAATACAATTTTAATTACACTTTTTTGACCAAACATCTCCTAATATCAAAGCAGGATATACGACTATAAACTTCCGCTCGTCGTTACTACACTTTGCTTCAATATGGCATAAAGTTAGCTTGCTTATATGACTGCTAAATACTTACCTACTAAGCCTACTCATTGGGAGCAACAAGCCCGTCAATGTCTAATTCGAGGAGATTACGCTCAAGCTGCACACCTTTATGAACAGGCGATTGAAGAGGAACCCGATACAAAATCTTACTATTGGCATTTAGGCCTAATATTGCTATTGCATGGGCAAGAAGCAGAAGCTCAGACGACTTGGCTGCTAGGCATGGCAGAGGGGGAACCCGAACAAGTCGAACTCTGGACTTCTGAACTAATACAAGTTCTGCAAGCAGAAGCAGAGCGCAGAGGTAATCTCGGTGATTGTTCGCTCTCTTGGGTGATTCGACAGCATCTACGTGAAATCAACCCCGCAGATATTAACAATCTGTTGCATATAATAGGTCTTTCCATCCTGCTTGAAACTTATACGGGACATGATTTGATTGCTCTAGACTTGTTGAATATACTCAAGTCGGAACCTCCCATCAAGCTAGACTCTGAGCTATTGATGCAAGTGTTAAAGAGCGTTTTAGATTATGACTCCTTGCATCCCTCTTCCTTGGAATTAACGGAGGCCTGTATACCTCATCTGCATAACCCTCAAGTTTTTATTCAAATAGTCGTAGCAGCTTCAGTTCAGATTGCACAACAAATACCAGCACTGGCAGTACGCTTCGCTGAGCTAGCTCGCAGTTTAGATGATAAAAATCTAGGAATATTGCAGCAACTGGCTAATTATTACCCAAATGCTCAGCAATACGATCAGGGCATACAAGTGGCTAAATTGCGCTATTCCTTATCAGATGAGTTAACCGATAAAGTTTTTTCCAACCATCTGATTATGCGCTGTTTGATGAGTGCAGGTGGATACTGGGAAGAGGTTGCTTCAGTTATCGGGCTACATAAATCGCTGCTGAACTTACTGATAGCTGAACAACCAAGAGCCATTCACCCAGTTACAGTTCAAAATTTATTTCTTACATCCTTCTTTTTACCTTACTTTCAGGATGAGCCAAAAAATAATAGGCAAATTCAAAACCAAGTGTCTCAGTTGTGTCAAGCTAATGTTCAAATCTATGCTCAGGAGCAGTCCGAGAAATACCGACAGCGGCAGTCATCTCGTAAAATCAGCGGTAGTGCTACTAAGCCATTGAAGATAGGTTACTTATCTAGTTGCCTGAGAAGGCATTCTGTAGGCTGGTTAGCACGATGGTTGTTTCAGTATCACGATCGCGATAAATTTGAAATTTACGGCTATTTTATAGGTAACAAAAAAAAGCCAGATATTTTACAAGAATGGTATCTAAATCAAGTTTTTAAAGCATCTAAAGATAGCTTTGGAGGTCTTGAAATAGCAGAGCAGATTGCTAACGATGAGATTGATATTCTGATTGAACTTGACAGTATCACTTTAGATATTACCTGTGAAGCGGTGGCACTTAAACCAGCTCCTATTCAAGCTACTTGGCTGGGATGGGATGCTTCTGGGCTGCCGGCGGTTGACTATTTTATTGCAGATCCGTATGTTCTACCGGAGTCTGCTCAAGATTATTACAGTGAAAAAATCTGGCGCTTGCCTCAAACTTATGTAGCTGTAGATGGTTTTGAGGTGGCTGTCCCTACTTTGCGTCGGGATCAGTTAGATATTTCTAGCGATGCGGTGGTGTATCTAAGCGCTCAGAAGAGCTACAAACGCCATCCCTCAACAGCGCGACTACAACTTAAGATTTTGAAGGAAGTACCGAATAGTTACTTTTTGATCAAAGGTGCCGGAGATGAAGAATCAATAAAAAACTTCTTTACTCAAATGGCAGAAGAAGAAGGTGTGGCGGGCGATCGCCTGCGATTTTTGTCAGAGGTAGCAGCAGAAGCCGTTCACCGAGCTAATTTGGCAATTGCTGATGTAGTTCTTGATACCTATCCTTATAACGGTGCTACAACTACCCTAGAAACTTTGTGGATGTGCATTCCTCTCGTGACGCGAGTTGGTGAGCAATTTGCGGCACGTAACAGTTATACGATGATGATGAATGCAGGGGTGACAGAGGGAATAGCTTGGACTGATGAAGAGTATGTCGAATGGGGGATTCGTCTAGGGAAAGACCCGGCTTTGCGGCAGCAAATATCTTGGAAACTGCGGCAGTCACGACAAACAGCTCCGCTGTGGAATGGTGAGCAATTTACGCGAGAGATGGAGAAAGCTTACGAGCAAATGTGGCAGATATATTTAGATAAACATTATTCATAACGGAGATCGGGTGATTGGAAAAGCTAAAAATTCTGGTTGTAAATAATCTATATCCACCCCAAGTGGTTGGAGGCTACGAACGGGCGATCGCAGATTACGCTAAGCTTTTGCAAGAACGCGGTCATCAGGTTCTCGTTATTACCAGCAACACGGAACACTTGCCCACTGGTTACACAAAAGCTGATTCAGATCCTCCGACAGTGCGACGCTGTTTATCTTTATGGGGAACTTGGACAGAGCGAGGGGCGCAGCCTTTTTACCCAGCTCATGTTGCAGCAATTGCCGTACAAAATTATAAAACTCTAGAGGAATTGTTGCCCTTTTTTCAACCTGATGTTTGCTTGACAGGCAATGCAGATTTTTTAGGTTCGCCAATTTTAGAACAGATACTAGCTGCCGGGATACCGATCGCTCATTATGTGATGAATTCACAACCCGGATATAGCTGCGATCTAGCTCCTCAGAGTTCTTTGTATCGATACATTACTGTTAGCGATTGGATTCGAGAAAATTTACAGCAACAAGGCTATCCTACAGAAACGGCTCAGACGATTTATCCAGGCGGAGATGTTGAGGCATTTTACCAAGCCGAACTTCCACCGCGCGATCGCCTTCGCATTGTCTATGCCAGTTTAGTGATGCACTATAAAGGCCCAGATATTTTGATTGAAGCTCTTTACTTGCTCCACAATGCAGATATTGACTTTACTGCAACAATAGCAGGAGGCTCTCTCAATCCTAGTTTTGTTCAAGAACTTCAAGAATTTGTTGAATCAGAGGGCTTACAAGACAAGATTCACTTTGCTGGATTGCTATCCCGGCAGGAACTACAACAGCTCTACAAAACGCATAATATTTGGGTATTGCCCTCTCGCTTTGAAGAACCATTTAGTATTGGTTTAATTGAAGCCATGGTTGCTGGACAGACGATAGTTACCAGCAATACAGGAGGATCTCCAGAAGCCGTGAAGCACGGAGAAACTGGGCTAATTTTCGAGTCAGAAAACCCTATGGATCTTGCCGATCAGTTATCTTACCTGTTGATGAATCCTGCTGAATGGCAAGATATGGTAAGCAAAGGACAGGAACGAGCTTTATTAGAACTCAGTCGCACCCGTACAATGGATAGATTAGAATCCGTTTTGTACGAACTAGCACTTCAAAACAAAAAATAAATCAGTAGAAATTGGGAATTCAGTGTTGAGTTGATACCTCACCTAATTATAATTTTTGAGTGGTATGAACATCGTGTGTGGTGTTCCAGTAATCAACAACTCTTGGCTGGTCTATCAATTTTTTATTTGTACAAATAAAAGTAGCCCTATCGATCCAACGCTCGATCGGCTGAGTCATTGAATAAGTAATTCCTTCGGGTGCCAATGATAGTAAATCGTTGTTGTACAAGAGTTCAATATCTTCCACCACCAAATCGAGACTCAAAAGCGTATCCATGAGTCCTTTCAAATTAAAGAATGTACAACTCGTAGGCTCATACGGACTATCAGAACCTACAGGACAAAACAGCATAGCATTTTGGTTGTCATCCACATATACTGCTGTTTCTATAACTATTTTTCCTCCTTCTTCCAAGACATCTTTAATCAACTTTAGCGACCAGAAGGGATATCGGAGATGATAAAGAACACCGGGAAATAAGATGACATCAAACATTCCAAATGTCTCAGGTTTTAAGTCAAGGAGGTTTAATTGATACATCTTGACTTTTGAATTGAAAAAAGGAATCAAGAACTCGATCGCCCCCATCGATAAGTCATTATCGATACCAATGACTTCCTTTGCGCCCAGCTTTTCTGCCTCAAAACAAAACAAACCATCTCGACAGCCGATATCAAGAACTCGCTTGTCCTTAAGATCCAGTGTTCTTAAAGCCCTAAGAGGCACGTCCTGCATAGGTACAGCGACGTTATTTCCTGATGTTGATATCTTTTCAGTTAATTGAATTATGTGATAGAACTTGTGCTTTTCTAGTTGTTCAATAATTTGATTTTCATCCATGACTGACCTACCTTTTATATGTTGAGTGAAATTCATCAAATGCTAAGATTATCTGCTTTCAAACTGGGGAGATTTGCTGCGCCAGCTTGTGCAACTGCCTGTTCGTTTTCGTTCTCTAAGACTAGCCGATAGTGGATGCAGGGTAATAAAGCTTTCCACTGCATTTCACTGAGATTTCCCAGTAAAGACACTTCTGGAGCGTCTGTCTCATCTAAATCTTCTTGCATAAGAATATCCATTATAACAGAGGATAAAAGTAAATTTGCATCTTCTTCGGAGATGTTGCTGGTGTCTAGAAGCGCAGTTATTTTACTTGGTTCTTTGTGAGCCAATAAAGAAGTAATTACACCTTGTAACTGAAGAAAGATAGACTCTTCAGGTTGCTGCCAATCAGGAAACAGAATTATGTTGAGTTCTCTCAGTCTTAAGTTGTTGAAGAAGTCATCCAATTCCGCTGATAGTGAAATTTCTGGTGAGACAACCAACTCCAACGGTGAACGATCGCGATTCAATAGATTTTCAGCCTTGACCAGCTTTGGCACAATTTTCAAAACAGCTTGCGCTGCTTTTGTGGCTAATTCTCTATTGCCCATTTTTTCTGAGGTTTGCGCTAAATGCCAAAAAGTGCGCCAGTGATTGCAGTCTTGATGAACAGAATCTTCTTTTTGAAACCATACACCCGTGTAGTCGATAACCCGAAGAGCAAATGATTGACCGCAACCCTTTTCAAATTCATGGATTGCTTTTTTACAACCATCCCAGTGACCGTAATCGTCTATCTGGATAAAACCGTTGGGAACAACACTATCGTAAATGTTATTAAATATGTCCATTGTTGACTCATACCAATCGCCATCAGCGTGCAGTAAAGAAATAGTACCTACTGCGGATTTAGATTCAGGTAAGGTTTGAGCAAATAGTCCCTTAACGGGTAGGACAATATCTCTGACATCCAAGGATTGACAAATGACCTCTAAGTTGTCAATAAGTGGAGCTTTGAGAGTTCCAGCACCCCAAGATGTTAAATTAGCAGGAATTCCGTTATGTTTATCGGCTTCAGTGGGTTCTGGCATCCCTTCAAAAGTGTCAAAAGCATAGATAAGTCGCGGGCGTAAACTGTATCGCTTGATAACGACTGCTAGAAGCGCTGCTGACCCTCCCTTATAACTGCCACATTCAACGAAGTTACCTGGTATATCATCTAAACAGATTTGCCTTGCTAGGGAGTATAGCGAGAATAGTCGGGCTTCACTCAATAATGTGTAAGGTCTGATAACTGACAGTATTTGTTGAAATTCATCCGCAATCGTGCTGTCAAGAATTATGTTACTAAATTGTGATAGGATATGATGCTGCAAGCTTTTTTGAACATCTCCTACTTCCCAGTAAAGTATGCTTAGGTAGTTGTGGGAAATTAAAGAGCTTTGATGAGCTGCTACTGCTTGTGTGAAGGTAGCGATCGCCGTCTCTATCTCACCCTTCAGAAAATACTCTTTGCCTTTCTGAATTAACTCAGCAAGTTTTTGCCGATCGCCACTCAAATCAACAGACGAGGGTACTTGAGGTACAGGCTGATACTCTTCAACATAATGAAACAGTTTATTTAAAAATGGATCGCCGGTTGATGAGGATTCTTTTACTTTCTTTAAAAACCCATTAGTACACCAAGTTAGGTTATAGCCAAAGTAGTCACAATAACTGCTATCAATTTCATATTCGCCTTCGCGTTCAGACAAAAATTCTTTCAATGCTTTGTGGGGTCCACTATTACATAAAGTATCTTGAACTAAATCTGAAATAATTCCATCCTCTATAACAATATATTCTCCTTGCTTGAGACATGAATGAAAAAATTCTAAGACGTGCTTGCTAGTTTCGTAAGAGTGGTCTGCATCTTCTATTACCAGTAGAGGACGTGGCAACGAGTTGAGAAAATTTGGTGTCAATGTTGCCTGTAATGCTCGTCCGTTCCCTTCCATGTAAGTGACGCGAGGATGTTGGACTGAAGTAACTTTGACAATATCGATAGAATAGATGTGACCATCAATGCCAAAATTATTTAGCATATCTCCCAACCACACAGCACTCCCACCATCTTTTGAGCCAATTTCAATAATTGTACGCGGTTTTAAATTCCAGATTAATACGGGGTAGATTGCAAAGTCGAAGGGATTTTTCAGCATGGGTACGCCCCTGTATGAATAATTCATAGTAGCGTTTTGAATTGACAGCATATTTTCGCGTGCAAGGGTTGTATGCCACGAGCGTTGCTGTGTGGGGATTGTTATTTCCGATCGCAATAGAGCTTTAGTTAAGTTTTCAACTTGTTCTTGTGCTTGTTGGTGCGTCGGATTAATTGCCAGTTCCTCTTTTGCGGCTGTAAGTGCTTCCTTATGCCGTCCTACATTATTCAAACAAATAGACCGCAGGTAGTGCATTCCTGCCACATTGATATTTAGTAAAACCGCTTGTTCAGCTATTCGCATGGCTTCTACTGGCTGGTTACTATTAACTAATGTAATGGCTTGTTGCATCATTTCTTGCACTTGTCGTACTCCTACTTCTCGATCAAAAAACTGATTATTTGACATACTGCTGACTGTGTACCCTTGTAAATGCGTAGGTAATATCCAGTTAACTTTAGGATCTGGATGATGGACAACTGGCTCAACATTTCCCCGCCAAGCAACTCCCATGATTTGCATGGTTTGATATACCATTGTTTGCCACCCTTTTTGCTTTAAGTAGTCTAAGCCTTGAGTGACATCAGGGGAAGCCAAATCGTGAAATAGAATTAAAGCATCTGCTTCTGCTAATTGTTCGCAAATAATTGCATCATGAAGTGGGCCTGGTGCTTCATGGTTGCCGTCAATAAAAATCAAAGACCATTTACGCTGCAATTGAATCGCTAATTCTTCAACGGCTGGGGGACTGGAACCAGCTACTAAATTAACTGAGTCAAGCACTCCTGCTGATTTTAGTGAATTACTGACACTTTCATAAAAATCCGGTCTAGTTAGTAGAGGATCTATTACATCTAGATATACTCCTGCCAGTGCTAAATGACAGGCTGACCAACCCAGCCAACAACCAATTTCTAATGCTTTTTTCCCTTTAAACTTGAGAGCCGTATTATATATAATATGAGCTTCATCTCTGCTCAGAAATCCTACTGTTGGTTGCCGTCTATCCACGTACCAGTTATGAGGAACATTTCGGCGCAAGTAAGGCCAACTTTGGAGATTTGTATCTCCTACAATCATACCTTGGAAGCATTTATCAGGCTGAATAGTAAAAAAATTTGGCGAAATATAGTCTCGCTTCGGCAAACTTTGTTTTGAAATACCTGGAGCCTTGACAGTCTCCAATTTAAGATGTTCGCCTCCACTTACCCAATCTCGCATTCTAACAACAATCGGTAGTGATTCTAGCCCTTGTTCCACCAGTTCAGGAATTTGACCCAGACTCTCAATGATATTATTTGCAAAATTATAGTTAGGGTCACTGCCATAATTTAAAGTTAGATATTCTAGAATTTCCAGAGCATAATCAGGAAATTTCATCACGTCAGCCAGACAAGCTAGTTTGAGCAGTTTTTCTGGTGTTTTTAAGCTTGGATCTACATTCGATCGCATCAAATCGCGAAAATAAAAAGCGTCTGACCAAATTAAAGCGCCCGGATGACTGTTTGATATGACTGGGATTTCGCGACGCATATCGCGCTGCATATGCCCAAAGTCAAACAGTGTAAGACCTCGGTTCCTGAGATAAATATCTACATCGCTAAATAAAGGTTGACCTGCATACAGTTCGGTGAATTCAACTTCGGTTACTAATCCCAATACACTATTATTTAATATCCCATCAGCTCCTTGTAAAACTTTTAGCTCTGCTCCCTGAACGTCTAGGTGAAGAAAATCTATTTCTTTGATATCTTCAGCTTTACAAAATTTTTCTAAAGTGGTAGTGGATAAATCTACTGTAGACTTTAGCTCGATCAGTTCTGAATTTCCCGAGAAGCGCTTGATATAGTCTTCACTGGGGGGATATAAAGAACTGCATCCGGGATATTTAGTTACATAAAGTGTGGCTTTTCCCTCTGTATTGCTAAGAGCTAAGGGAATATGTTTTTCAGTCCAATTTACTTGTCTAGCTTCTAGGTCAGCATTAGCTTCATTGCAAGCTTCTGCATCTGCATCAAATCCATAGATAGTCAAATTAGGCGCAAAAATTTGCCATCCTTGACTTGCATAATCATCCAGGTCTCCGATTTTACGAGATCCAACAATGCCTACTGTAATGTGAACTCGATCTAAATGACCTGTTTTCTTAAGAATGGGTAAAAAAAGCATAATATTTTTTTTTATTAGTGAGATTGATTGTAAGTCTGCTGTGTTTTGATTTTAGCTTTACCGATCGCCCTTTCCTTACTTCTTCCCCTTCGCCTGCCGCAACAGTGCCTGATAATCAGCCCGATCGCCATTCAACTTCACCAACTTCTCCAAAGGCTCGATCGCCCCTTTCCCATTATTCATCTCCAACCGCACATTTGCCAACCCCTCAAGAGCCGTCTGATTCTGAGGTTCCCGCTGCAAAACCGTTAGATATCCCCGTTCCTGGGCCGCCAGTAGAGACTCCTGAGAAACAGCAACAGCTACAGGTTTTTGTTGGTGCTGGCTGCTCAAACCGCTGCTGAACAGACTCACAATACCAAAAATCGTAGAACCAGCAAAACCAGCCATCGATACAAACGCAAAAATCTGCTTAATTCGATCGCCCTTACGAACCCGACTATCACTAGAACTTTTCTGCGTACTTTCCATCGTCAATCCTTTGCCTAGAAGGTTTCCAGGCACTTCCTGAGTACCTGTATCTAGAATGCCCAAGTTCGATCGCAAAACGATCAGTTTTAAAATGTGGAATTCTTTAACACAAAATTTGAAATTTGTCAACACTATTTAAATAAGAATTATGGAAGTGCGATCGAGAGTGAAGGACGATCGCACTTATAATTCTTTAGCCGTTATCCTGCGGTAATTCTCCAAACTGCGATCGATAACTCGCTAGCAAAGATTCCAGTTCAGTCGCCCGTTGACTTTCAGCCTCAGCCCGTTGACTTTCGGCCTCAGCCCGTTGACTTTCAGCTTCAGCCCGTTGACTTTCGGCTTCAGCACGTTGACTTTCAGCTTCAGCCCGTTGACTTTCAGATTCAGCCCGTTGTCGTTCAGATTCAGCCCGTTGTCGTTCTGCTTTTAAAGCTGAAGCCAATTCATCGGGAATCAATAATTTCTCTCCATTATCTTCCCGATAAAACCCAATCAATTTTCCTTCTATTTCTAACCGCAATTGCAATACATCGCTGCGACTATCTCTAATTAATTCATACCCATCTTCCCCCAATCGATACCCGCGCAATTGTTCGGGAATCCATTCACCTCTAGGGTCAAACAACCAATATTCCTCAACTTCTATCCCCTCATACAAGTCTTTTTTATTGATTATATCTTCCGACTTTGTGCCCGGTGATGTTATTTCAAAAATCACTTTCGGCACTTGGCCTTCTTCCCAGATTTTGTAATTATCTCTGCCACCTGGTTCTACATCAAAAATCACCATCACATCAGGTGCTACGCGCAGTTTTGGGAATCCTTGAGCGTAGTACAAATATTGGTTTGCTAAAACAGTAGCTCGACGGTCTGTTTTCTGCCACTGGTTCTCCATCAGCGCTAGGGTATATGATTTCAGAAGTTTTGAGGGTGGTAACGACTGCTGTCATGGTCGTGCTTCCTGTGAGTTGTATACATATTATAAACTTTTTTGCTGTAATTAAGTAGGTTAATTTAATTAATATCAAATCCGGTAGCATCGGAATGATTATTAGCCGAAATTAGGAGAAGGCAGTGCCGTGTCCCTACCCAAAATATTGTAGGGACACGGCACTGCCGTCTCCTCTATATCATAGGTCGTGTAACCGGAATTGATATAACCTAAAATGCGATCTTTCTTAGAAGAACCCTGACTTCTTTAAGAAGTCGGGGTTCTGGGAGTTCTGTTTTTTAGTTTGGTCTATTTAATACCTCTTATCCTATGACAATTCTCCTTATTCATTCACAATTCCTGCTTCAAACACCTGTTGAGCAGTCAAGTTTAACTCGGGGAAAGCACCGGATTCAATTCTATCGTCTCCCCGGAATTGCGCCAACTCGTATTCCCCGTCAACTAATTGATATACCGAAAGCGTCGGTTGTTTGGGATTGCCTATGTAGCGTCTTCCACCCAATCCCAAATAATCCACAATCCAGTATTCAAAAATGCCCATTTCTTCATAATCTCGCAGTTTGGTAAGATAATCAGTCTGCCAGTTGGTGCTGACTACTTCTACTGCCAAACGTACTGATGAACCCATTGTGATAATCGATTCTGCTGCCCAACGTGGTTCATTTATCACTTGCTGGCGATCGAGAACTATGACATCTGGCTCATATCCTGATTCGTCGCGATCGGGTTTAAGGACACATTCTTTGGGAAGGAAATAGGGCAATCGGGTATTGCGACATATAACGCCAACTTCTATATTGAGAAAGCCAGATATTTCTGAATGTTGGCCAGTTCCTTTGGGCATTTCAATAATTACTCCATTGTGCAGTTCGTAGTGATGTTCTGAATTTTCAGGATACCAGGCAATGAATTCGTTAAATGTTACTAATTTTGTTAAGGCTTGAATCATGTCGATTGCTCCTTTATTCTAATTATATTTAATTTTAGTTGACTCTAACTATTTTTGTAGGGGCGATGCCCCGCCCCTATACTATTTATTCTACGGCAATTTTCCAAACTGCTCTCGATAACGCGCTAGCAAAGATTCGAGTTCAGCAGCACGCTGACTTTCCGATTGTGCACGTTGACTCTCCACTTCTGCGTGTTGCCGTTCCGCCTCAGCCCGTTGCCGTTCCGCTTTTAAAGCTGAAGCCAATTCATCAGGAGTTAATAATTTTTCTCCATTATCTTCCCGATAAAACCCAATCAGTTTTCCTTCTATTTCTAAACGCAGTTGCAATACTTCGCAACGACTATCTGTAATTATTTGATAACCCTCTACCCCCAGTCGATATCCGCGCAATTTTTCAGGAATCCATTCACCTTTTGGGTCAAATAACCAGTATTCCTGAACTTCTAATCTTTCATACAAATCTTTTTTAATCACTTTATCTTCCGACTGCGTGCTTGGTGATGTCATTTCAAAAATCACCTTCGGCACTTGTCCTTCTTCCCAGATTTTGTAATTATCTCTGCCACCTGGTTCTACATCAAAAATTACCATCACATCAGGTGTTAAGCGGACTTTTGGGAAACCTTGAGCGTAGTATAAAAATTGGTTTGCTAAAACAGTAGCTCGACGGTCTGCGAGTTTCTGCCACTGGTTCTCCATCAGCGCTAGGGTATATGATTTCAGAAGTTTTGAGGGTGGTAACGACTGCTGTCATGGTCGTGCTTCCTGTGAGTTGTAGCTCTATTATAAACTTTTCTGGTGTTAAGCTGGCGCGCATCTAATTTTAACAATCATGTTTCTGGAAACAACGAGTGGGGCGATGCTCCTACCTAGCCCCAAAAAATTAAATTTTAAGGCCGCAACAGCTTACCAATTCTTCAATGATGTCACATACGCTCAATATTTTTGACTAATAATTGAGTTCGATCGCCCTTTTGAATTCCTTAACTGCCTCAACATGACTCGGCATATTAACACACCTGACAAGTAAATCAATATCGAGTTCTGGGAGCAATTGAGAACTCGCAATCTGTTCGTATCCTTCCTTTCCCAGAGCATACAGAGACAGTCGGCTGTTTTCCCAAAACCAGACTTCAGAAATTTGCAGGCGTTTGTAAGCCTCTAGCTTATCAATTCCGCCGCTAGTTACGACTACTTCGATCGCTAAATCTGGACGTTCTCTATCAGCACCCAATTCGTAAGATTTGTCTGCTTCACACTTCACTCGTTCCGATTCATTTTCTAAAGTCAACGAACCCGTTGGAGTGAAATCGATTCCTGCTTTCAGCAAATATGTTTCCAGTAAAGCACCAATTCGTTCTTTCCCTATTTCGTGTTTTCTTCCAGGCATTCTCTGAATCTCCAGTATCCCATCTAAAAATGACAGCCGAACTCCGGGAATATCCAGCATCGGTTCTAAGGTTTTGAATTGTTCCCAGCTTAACCCTGGAAATAGTAACGGCCGATCTAATTTTTCTTCTAATGTTGTTGCAGTCATGGCGCTCCTTTATTCCTAATGTAAAATCTCAAATCGATCGACCTTCAAATGGCATCAGGATCTATACCCTGACTTATCAAGTATGCCATTAGGCGATCGGCCCGCTGGCGTTCCTCATCGGCCCGCTGTTGTTCCTGTTCGAGTCTTTCGATACCCCACAGCAACAAATTGCCATTCTCATCCCACCAGCGCAACCAATAACCCCTCCTCTGAGATTTTTCCCCTTCCCAAACCCCCAAAAATAATCCCATTGATTCTATCCAAAATCGACTATTAGCATCTGGTTCTTGCTTTGTATACTGTCCTGAAACCAAAAGGTATACTTCTAATTCTCCCGATTTAGGATCGAAGATTGCATAAACTGGAACTTGCAAAATTTGCTCGTAAAACCGCCACTTGCCGTAAGGATATTTTGATATTGTCGAATATTCACTGCCCTTAGTATCCGATAAAAATTCCATCACTACTGCCGGCACTTCTCCCTCAGCAGTGCGCGTATAACTGCGGCGGACTTCTCCTAGTTCTGCTGGTAATACGAGGGAACGTACACCCAATCTGGGGCTTTTACTATTGTTTTGTCGTTGACTTTGGCGCACAGTCCAAAGTTGGAAGCTATTAGCATTGAAGCTATGATAAATCCTGCAAGTTCCAAGGCTTCTCGCAGGGCGGCTGCTAAAAGTGGTTGGTCGATGTTTTCAACTGGATCGTCCGGTAATTTAAAATCGTCTGGCAATTTTTCCCAAGTTATATTGTACTTGGTTTGCGTTGCGGGCGGTTTTGATAATGTTTGCGTCATTGCTTTTCCTTGTTTCGATTGAAAGAGTTTTTTTAATAAGATTTGCACAACTTTAATCTCGGGGTGCGCGCTGCCAACCTTACTAACTGAAACCTCTATAATGCGTACCTTCCTAACTGTAGGGCGCGCCACGCACCTTACCGACGGTTATTCAATGATACCAGATTTCAAGGAGTATTTTCGGGAGCAACTGGTTCTGCTGATTTTGCAGTTTGAGAAGGAATAACAGGCAATTTTTCTTTTTTGTTAAAACTGGGCAATCCCGGCTTAACAGATTGATTTACTGCCGTTGTACTCGCATTTACTTTCTCTGAAATAGGAGCTAATGTTTGAGCAACTTTAACTTGCTGCCGCAGTTGTTCTGTCGAGCCCAACAAGCCTCCCAATCCGTTAAATAACCTGCGAATGTTGTTGCGGAAAGCCGGGTCTCCCGTCAGTTCATCCACGTCGGAAGTGATTTTCTGCACGTTCTGAAATGTAGCTCGTGCAGAATCTAGGGTTTGCTGCAATAAGAGCAAAGTGGCGGGATTGTTTACCTGGTTGGATAAATCTCGCAAAGTAGCAGAAGCTTGGGCTGCATTGGCTGATAAAACTTCTAAATTAGTCAGCAATTGTCCTTGGTTGATGCGATTAATTGTTGGACTCAAACTGCTGACGGCTACCCGCAATTCTTGACTGCTTTGATTGATGTTATTTAGGGTTGAGACTAAACTGGCACGGTTGGTTGTTACTAATGAATTGACTTCGTTTGCTGTTAATGTGATTTTATTTGCTGCTTGAGTTACTGAATTGGCAGAATTTATGGCGGCGGCCGATACGGCTTTTGTGGAAGTGTCTGCTGTAACTGCTACTTTGGAAACATCGGCGGCGACTCCTGATATTTCTCCTTTGAGGGATTGATTTAAGCTGGATGCTTCTCCTTTTAAAGATTGATTTAAACTGGTTACTTCCTCCTTTAAAGATTGGGTCAAACTGTTGGCTTCCCCTTTTAAGGATTGATTTAAAGTTGCCAATTCGGTTTTTACTGACTCACTTAATTTACCAACATCTCCAGTTACAGATTTATTCAAAGTTTTGATTTCTGCTTTTGCTGTTTGAGTTAAGCTTGATAAATCTTGAGTGAGTTTAGCTGCACCTTTAGCTGTACTGGCTGTATTCTCTGCAATTGATTTAATATTGTTGAACAGGGCGGGGTCGGTGTATAAATTAGATAGGCGGACTGTGGAGCGAATTAGTTCGTCGAGACTGACTCCTGCTTGACCTTTTAAGCGGGAATTTTTGCAGATGATCTCAGGGGGACAGTCGGCACTAATGGGATTGGCGGTGAGTAAGGAGTCTGGCAAAATTGAGTTGGGGGTAATGTCGATCGACGATTCGCCAATTAAACCCGATTTATTTGCTTCAATCGCCACATCGCGCGGCATGACTAAAGTACCGGGGGCTATCTCCATTGTCACCTCTACGCCGTTGGCGCTGGCTTTGATGGCGGTAATTTTACCGACGGCGACGCCGCGATACCTGACGGGCGTGCCTATTTGCATTCCCTGGGCGCTGGCAAATTCTACGGCGAATTTGTAGCTGCGGTTGCCTAGTTGTACGCCCTGCAACCAGAGCACTAAGCCGCCAAATAAACCGATTCCTACTAAAATCAAGAATCCGACAGAACCTTCTCTTACAGTTCGCGATCGCATATTGCCTCCTTTGGCAATTGGCAGTTGGCAGTTGGCAGTTGGCAGTTGATAGTTGATAGTTGATGGTTGGCAGTTGTTAATTTTTATCTGATGTGTTGCCTATAGATTTTAGATAGGCGTTTAGTCGGGGTGACAGTTCGTCAATAATTGGCTTGAGTGTTTCTACTTGTGTAGTTGTTAGTAGTTGCCTAGTATAAGCCCGTCTCAACCAGTGCTTTGTTTCATATAAAGAACCTCTGGCAATCTTGATAAATCTCCGATGATCCTGATAGCTGCCTCGACCATCTCCTTCAGCAATATTAGCACCAATACTATCAGCAGCTCGAATAATTTGCTTGCCGACCGTATCTTTAGCTAGTGCGTCCCATTTTATAACAATATTCCAAATTTCATCAGCTAATTTTTCTGATAATTTATAAACATCTAATTTTTGAAAATTTGTTTGTGACATATCCCATCTCCCAATAATACAAACAATTAACCACTGCCAACCGCTTTCCTAACAACCGCCCACTGTCAACTAACAACTGCCCACTGTCAACTAACAACTAACAACTAACGGGACTTAAACAGAAAATACGATAAAAATAGGTTATAATGCTTACATAGCAAGCAGATAACGTTAAAAAATGACCCATGAAAGAGACAACCCCTGCCG
>NZ_JAEQCX010000219.1:0-4095 GCF_020738035.1 Microcoleus sp. PH2017_28_MFU_U_A | reverse complement strand
TCGGGCGACTCGATACAGAAAAAACTTATCTTTAACCAAGCTTGAATATATTGATCGCTCCTGCTCTTGGTTGGCAATCAATTATTCAGCAAGCCCTAACTATCAACGGCACTCCTGTAGTCATAGATGCACAGGGCAAAGCAACTGTCAAGTTAAATAACTTAACTCCCATCACGGCAATTGCGACAGCTAAAGATGCCGCCGGAAATGTAGGAAATGCGACTCAAGTTGTCAGGGCGATTGATACTAGCGATGTCAACGCGCCAATTATCAACATCAGTTTAGAAGATGATGTTGATGTTTCTGCACCTCTGGTAATTCGAGGTACGATAACTGACAGTAATTTGGATTACTATACTTTGTCAGTAGCCTCGGTTGGTAGCAGTCAATTTAAGGAAGTTTATCGGGGAACTACTGCTGTCAGCAACGGAACGGTTGCGACATTTGACCCGACTGTTTTGGCTAACGGCGCTTACGTTCTAAAATTCACTGCATTCGATGCTAACGGTAACGGTTCGACTACGGAAAGGACGGTGAATGTTGCGGGGGATTTGAAGTTGGGTAATTTCCGGTTATCGTTTACTGATTTATCTGTTCCAGTGGCGGGAATTCCGATTAATGTAACTCGAACTTACGATTCTTTGAATGCGAATTCTAGCGATGATTTCGGCTACGGCTGGCGGATGGAGTTCCGGGATACGGATTTGAAGACTTCGCTAAAAGCTGACCCGACTTATGAGGAGTTGGGGATAAATACTGTTCCTTTTGACAGCAAGACTAAGGTGTTTATTACGCTTCCGGGTGGGAAGCGGGAAACCTTTACTTTTAAGCCGACTCCGCATCATCTGAATCAGTATTTAGGAGGGGCTGGGCCGGGTGCTCAGATGTTTAAGCCTGCTTTTGAGTCTCAGAAGGGTTCGACGATGACTCTGACGGTTAAGGATGCGAATTTAGTACGGAATGATTACGGCGAGTATTACGGGGTAAACGCACAGCCTTTCAATCCCGAAAATCCTGCTTTTGGTGGGGTTTATGTGTTGACTACTAAGGAGGGATTTTAGCGATGCTGGGATTAAGAGTAGTACGGGTAAGTCGGTGACTTTTGAGAGGGATGTGGCTGGGAGGATTGTTGGTGTTGTTGACCCGGATGGGAAGAAGGTTCAGTATCAGTATGATAGTAAAGGAGATTTGGTTCGGGTTAAGGATAGGGAGAATAATACTACAACGTTTAAGTATGAAGCTGTTAATAATCCTCACTTTTTGACTGAGGTGATTGATTCTCTTGGAAGGACTGGGGTGAAGACTGCATATGATGATTCTGGTCGTCTTACGCGCATGATTGATGGGAATGGGGAAAGGGTTGAGTTGGTTTATGACCCGAATAATTCGATTCAGAAGGTTAAGGATGTTTTTGGTAAGGAGACTACTTATGTTTATGACAGTCGCGGGAATGTTTTAACTGAGATTGACCCGTTAGGGAAGAGGATTGATAGGACTTTTGATGGGGATAATAACGTTCTGACTGAGACGGTTATTACCTCCGAGTTAAATGCTGCTGGGAATCCGGTTGAGGTGCAACAAAAGACTGAATGGACTTACGATGCGAAGGGAAATAAGTTAACTGAAAAAGACCCGTTAGGCAACATCAGTCGCTGGACTTATAACAGTCGGGGACAGGTTTTGACTGAAACCGACGCTTTGGGGAATACTGCGACTTATACTTATTCTCCGAGTGGGAATTTGCTGACGACTAAGGATGCGAAGGGGAATGTTAGTAAGTTCAGCTACGATTTGCGGGGAAATCTTCTCACTCTTACTGATGCAGCGAACAAAGTTACTAACTTTACCTACGATGGTTCGGGTAACGTGCTTTCAGTGAAGGATGCTTTAGGAAATACAACAACTTACACTTACGACAGCAGCGGCAACCGCAAAACTGAAACTCGTACTGTTACTACTCCTTCGGGCGTGCAAACTTTAGTTAGTAAATCGGATTACGACAGCAACGGCAAAATCAGGTTTGCGACTGATGCTGAGAACAAGGTGACAGAATACAGGTATGATGCTAATGGAAATCAAATTGCTGTCATTGATGCCCGCAACAACAAAACCGAGTACCGCTACGATAGTAAAGGTCAGTTAGTCGAGACGATTTATCCCGACAATACGCTTACCAACCCCGCCGACAATCCGAGGGAGATTAACATTTACGATAAGGGCGGACGTTTGCGGGCTACAATTGACCCAGATAAGCAAACCACGCATTACAATTACGATGATGCTGGGCGGTTGGTTGAGATAATTTATGCCGATGGAGTCGATTCTATCGCGCAATTAATCAGCGTTCTCGCTCCGAATCAAACTCCTGCTACAATTGACTGGACGCAGGTAATTTATCCCTCGGTTTCGCCTGCTTTCTTGGCGAACAATCCCCGCAGCAAAACTGAGTATTACAAAAACGGTGATGTCAAAGCTGAGATTGACGAACGGGGAAATCGCACCGAATACCGTTACGATAATAACGGGCGGTTGGTAGAGGTAATTTATCCCGACGATACTCCCAGCAATCTGACTGATAATCCTCGCACTAAGACAGAATACGATAATGCGGGACGGACTGTTGCGAGTATTGATGCTAAAGGCAGGATAACTCGCTACGAGTACGATAATTTGGGACGGTTGGTAAAAACAATTTATCCCGATTCTACTCCCAACAATTTGTTAGATAATCCGACAAATCGCACCGAATACGATAGTTTGGGACGCCGCATTTCTGCTACTGATGCTGCTGGTAAAACAGTCAAGTATGAGTACGATGCGTTGGGTAGATTGACTGCTGTTATCCAGACTTTGAATCAGTCGGGAACTAATCCGATTAATCTGAGAACCGAGTACGGTTACGATGAAGCTGGGCGGTTGATTTGGCAGGAGGATGCTTCGGACGACCGCACTAAGTTTGAATACGATAAAAACGGGCGTCGGGTTGCTGTTGAGTTGCCGTTAGCTCAAAGGTCAAGAACTACTTATGATGAGGTGGGAAATGTCAAGACTGTAACTGATTTTAACGGCAATACTGTTACTTACGGTTACGATGCTGAAAATCGCTTGACATCCAAGCAGTTCTCTGTTGTTGGGCAATCTCCTGTTACGTTTACCTATACTCCTAGCGGGCAGATTAAGACTGTTGTTGATGGGCGGGGAACGACTACTTTTAATTACGATGAATTGGGAAGGTTGGTTTCGAGAAAAGACCCGGACGGCCCTTATTTGGCAAGCGGGGCGACGATTGAATACAAGTACGATGCGGCAGGAAATCGAACTGAGATAAGGACTTCTGCGGGTGTTACTCAGTATGGCTATGATGAACAGAATCGCTTGAAGAAAGTTACCGATCCGGATAACAGTGAGACGAAATATTTCTATGATGCTGTGGGGAATTTATCGAGAACCGAGTTGCCGAATGGGGTTGTTGAAACTCGGACTTACGATGAGTTGAATCGGTTGAAGTTGTTGGCTTATCAACGGAATGGGGTGACGCTTCAAAGCTTTGATTATAGTCTTGATTTGGTTGGTCATCGCAAGGTTATTACGGAACAGAACGGGCGTAAGGTTGAGTATGAATATGATGATTTGTATCGGTTGACAAAGGAGACAATTACTGATTCTGTTAATGGGAACCGCACGGTTAATTACGGTTACGATGCTGTGGGGAATCGGTTGACTAAGACTGATTCTGTTGCTGGGGTGACGAGTTATGTTTATGACGGTAATGACAGGTTGTTGAGGGAGGAATTGCGGCAGAATGGTGTTTTAGTGAAATCGACTGAGTATCGTTATGATGCGAATGGGAATACTACTCGCAAGATTGAAAACGGTACTCAAGAGACGGTTTATACTTGGAATCTTGAGAAACGTTTGGTTGGTGTTCAAACTTCGGCTGGTGAGAATATTAGTTATGCTTACGATGTCGATGGGGTGAGGGTTAGTAAGACTGTTAATGGGGTGAAGACTGAGTTTTTGGTTGATAAGAATCGGGATTATGCTCAGGTTTTGGAGGAGAGTGTTAATGGTGTAGTTGCTGCTAGTTATGTTTAT
>NZ_JAEQCX010000218.1:0-3055 GCF_020738035.1 Microcoleus sp. PH2017_28_MFU_U_A | reverse complement strand
AGACCAACCAGGAATGGGTTGCGAATCTAGTTGAGCCGCTACAGCATCAAAATTCCCATTAAACAAAGTAGGAACCGCATAATCACCCCGCATCCTAGCCGAGTAAGTGTTATCTTCTAACACCGAAACCCGATTATTCTTCAAATAATCCTCAAAGTCACCCAACTCATTTTTAGTCTTCTTCCCACCATCAAAATAAGGCCGTAATTGAGAACCTCCACCTAAAACAGAGTCAAACCAACCCGTACCAATACCTTCCCAAGGAGCTTTAGTATCTCCCTGAGTAAAACTAGCATTAGTATGGTCAGGAGTATACCAAGTCTTAGTAACATCGGTGATATTGTTTTGCTCCAAATCGCCCAAGCGGCGGTAAATTGTGTCACCGTTTTCCGATGGCAGTTTGCTACCCGTGAGATTAGCAGTTCCCGCCAAGCCAAAGCAGCCCGATGAGAAGCACCTTCCCCATCATCCGGCGTAAAACCAGCCCGGTTTCCTAAAGAAACATTCCAATCAGATTTCCAGTTCGTTCCAGCAAGTTCCCGACCGTTAATCGTATTCCCAATACCCTTTGTTTGGTAATAATTGTCAGCATAAGTGACATTATTCCAAACCTTAATTTCTGGGTCTTGAATATTAAGGTAAGTTCCTTCAAAAGAATTATCATCGTAATCGTAAGGGTCAATAGTCGTCATCTGAAAGTCGCGATTTGCCCGACTCGTACCACCAGCATCAGGTAAAAACGTACCTAAACGCTGGACAATTTCACTATTAACAACAGCCCCTTGACCGAAACCAACAAAATGTAGCGGCGAGTGCGCTATTATCGAAGGTGTAAATAGATACAGGAGTTGAGTTATGGAAAAAGAAAGGATTACTGTAGAAGAATTACTCAGACGCTATGCTGCGGGCGATCGAGATTTTAGAAACATCATTTTAGAGTATGCTGACTTGAGCGGAGTTGAACTGCAAAATATTAACCTGAGTGGTGCTCAATTTAACTATGTCAATTTGAGCCGACTCAATTTGCATAGGTGCGAGTTGGGTTCGGCTCAATTTTGGTACTGTAACTTTACAGAAGCTAGAATCACCTCAAGTCATTTGCAATACAGTAGGTTTTTTGACTGTGACTTGAGAGAATTTAACAGTAGTAGATGCGACATAAGCTCGGTTAATTTTACTAGAGTCAATTTACAAGGTGCGAAGCTTGGGGGCTTTGGCGAAGACCCTTGTAACTACTGGGACGTTATTCGCCATGACGGAGTTTTTATTTCTGGTTTCACTTCCAATCTGTATCGCTCTTCCTGTAGCAATACTAACAGGGAAGTATGAGATTATAATAATATCCTAAAAAGTTATGAGAGTATGATTACTTCTGGGCTAAACGGAACTTCCTCCTGTAATGCCAAGTTCCGTTTAGCCCAGAAGTAAAATGTTAAGAAGGAGGAGAATATCTCCCTTGATTCTTCAGAGCTTACTGAATATCTTCTGGCAGATTTGACAGGAAATCAAACTTAAAGTCATAGTTACGAACTTTGTTACGTTCGTTAAGAATCTTTGTGAGTTCTGGAAGAGTAACTCGCCAAGTATCTGGGTTCCTCCAATCCGTTTTCTTTATGTTACTGCGAACGCTGTCCAAAAAGGGAGAAAACATATCATTGTTAAGCGGATTAGCAATCCCATCTAAGGATACATTATTCCAATTTGGTTCTGCTATGTTAGGCGTCATATATGCGAAAGCTTCTATGTTTGACGAAGTAACATCAACTCCTGGTTGTTCCACAGCCATGATTGTTTTCCACGTCCATCTAGGGATGTGAATTTGTCGGTTTGACAAATTGCTAGGGCTTGTATTTCCCTGATTGATCAACTCTCCATTGAAAAGGTCATCAAGCAACTCAGGAACATTCGTTTTCTTTTGAGTATTTGGATTGTTGCCGATAGCCCCAGCAAAAATGTAGAGCTCTTGCCCCTGATTGGCTCTTTCATCTACCACTTTATCTTCAATATTGAACCAAGCAGAAGTCTCATCTGGATTATCGCTGTCTCCAAAGAAACGATTATTATCCATTGACTGGGCAATCAAATTGGTTGTTAAGTACGTTGCTAATTGGTCTTTGGGATGTCTTCTTCTATCTCTGTCAGGAGACAAATGACCTCGATCCATTCCTAAGCCCGTAAAGATATTTCCATCATAGGTAGACAAGCCACTAGCGAATAAATCGGGATCGGCTATAAACTCAGGTCTTTTTATTAACCCATTGGGTAACTCTCCCGGCTGTGTTTTTGGTCTTGTCACCCATGTTTTGTCTACTTTCCAACCAACCCAGTTGGCAATTTTAGTATCAGCATTGTAAGAAACCGCGTACTGTGGTTTTTCAAGCAGCAAGTTGTTTTTATATGTACTGTTGCTAGGATTCCATCTAGCTTGAGTGGGATTACCAAATTTGAGATGCTCGCTCTTGAAGAAAACATTATCTATGTAAACGGAGTCACCGCCGTCTAAAGAAAAAGTTATTTTCGCTGACTTTCCTCGGAAATCTGCTATTTCTAAATCAGTGAGGTTTAACTTAAGTTGGAAGGTTTCAAATCCTTTTCTGCCAAACCCAATCTTATTTTCAATGTCTGAATAGATGTTCTTAATAGACTCGGTGTTATTGTTGTTGGCTGCATCAATTTGAAAGTTTGCATCTTGTGCCAGATTGATGATTACATTTTTACTTTGTCCATCTATCGTTTCAAGCTTGACATTTAGTGTTCCGCTTTGAGTGGGAGCAAAAACATCAAATCGTAAATTTCCCCAATCCGGTACGACAAAGGGATTGTGCGTGATGCTGTCGCCTGTACCTAATTTTAGAGCATAATTGATTGAACCCGAATTAGACCCTACTACAGGGTTAGATAAAGTAGTAATGCTGTTCCGATTCACCAAGGAGCTTTGCAACACAGACTTATTATGGCCATTGTACAAAGACCAACCAGGAATGGGTTGCGAATCTAGTTGAGCCGCTACAGCATCAAAATTCCCATTAAACAAAGTAGGAACCGCATAATCACC
>NZ_JAEQCX010000217.1:0-3058 GCF_020738035.1 Microcoleus sp. PH2017_28_MFU_U_A | reverse complement strand
ATTGTGAATGCAGACTTAAATGGTGCTGCCAAGTGCGATTCGTTCAGTCGAAACCGAGAAATCGGGGGATGACTGGCTTCTACAGGGTAATCCATCAGGATTGAGGAAAGCACTTTAATCCCTTGTAGATGATAACTTAATAACCTTGCAGGTGAGCGTCAGTATCCTAGAAAGCGTCAAATCCTGCCCCTCAGACGTAGAGGTGAAAGCATATCCCCCACTGTAGAGACTAGCCATCAATCGGTGAAGCGGGGATAAAAGCGGAAAGAGCTACTAGCCTAAAAAGTGGTATCCCGTGAGCAAGTTCCTATGGATAACGAAAGTGAAGTCACTGCCTGAATCACCGTTACTCCGAACCAGCGAAATAAGGCTTCTTGCGCTGGTAGTCCCAAAAGGGCATTAGTACAGGGTGGTATGAGGATTTTGCCCGACATACCTACGTTACCCAAAAACTCGGTGAAAAGGTGACATCCTAATGGAACAAACCAAAGGTTATGAGGAACGAAGTAACCCACCTGATTACTCTCGGAGAGGTCGAATACTCCGAGCAGTCAGCTAAGACGAAACCTCTGGATTATCCAGGTAACAGGTGGTAGAGATTGAGTCAGAAGCCAACGCCTCACTGTAATGGTGAAGGATATGCTAACGGACTCACGGTAATACGGATGGTATAGCTACAATTCGCAATGTAAATGTCATGAACACGGCAATAAAACCGATGTATGAATGGAGCGATATCAACTGGCGAAAGCTAGAACGTAACGTCTTTAAGTTGCAAAAACGGATATATCAAGCGTCTAATCGTGGTGATGTCAAGCTAGTACGCAAACTCCAGAAATTGTTGATAAGTTCTTGGACAGCAAGAGCATTATCGGTTCGTCGGGTAACTCAGGATAATCAAGGGGTGCGACGTGAAGTCGTACATTAGGCGCATCTGCGCTGAATAACTGGAGAGCCGCCTCTCCCGGAGAACTCTCTCTCTCCGTCCCCACATAAAAGAGTGTCACACTCCGCCTACAACAGTAGTAAGTAATGAACCTGTTGGAATGCAAGGCATGAAAGCCCCGCAACTGGTAGCCCAAATCAGTGAAAGGGCAAGGGGAAGATCGAAAAGGGTTAACGTTATGTGAATCACTGTAGATTCCGTTATGTCTAAAGAGTGAAATCAGGCTGATACACTCTAGCCAAAAAGGCAAGTGAGTAGGTTACTGGCAGCGCCTTGTGGCTAGTAACGAGAGAGCGAAACTCTCACCGGAATATAGGTGGAACCCAAATCGGTCGAAGGTTAAATGTACGGAACACGATAAGCCCTATGGATTCTCAAGCCAGGTCGATGGCGTGAGTAGGTTGACCGTAAGGAAAACGGAATTATCCAGAGGGTAAGGGATGCTGGAGAAAGCGAATGCTTTACCGTAATGCTGAAGATAGGGGTTCAGGCTTTGCCCCGCATCGAAAGATGGCAGACTTCCAGCGGGTCTTCAACGGTAAATTTTGCGTAAAGGAATTGAACCAACGTGAAAGATAGAGTCAGCAATGACATCGGAACGAAGGAACCGCTCAAGGGGTGGGCATCCATCAATTGGAAGCTCATCAAAAAGCGTGTCAGAAACCTGAGACGGAGAATCTACCGAGCAGCCCAGAACGGTCAGTGGAATAAGGTTAGAAGCCTCATGAAACTGATGCTTCGCAGTTACTCCAACCTGCTATTGTCAGTGCGAAGAGTCACTCAAGAAAACAAAGGGAAACAGACGGCTGGCATCGATGGTCAGACGGCTCTAACTCCAGAGGAAAGAGTGAAATTGGTCAGAGAAAGTAAGGAATACACCTTATGGAAAGTTCGCCCAACGAAAAGGGTATACATACCGAAAGCTAACGGAAAACAAAGACCATTAGGTATCCCGACAATCAAAGACCGGATAGCACAGGCAATTGTCAAAAATGCCCTGGAACCAGTCTGGGAAAACAGATTTGAAGCCCAGTCCTATGGCTTTCGCCCAGGCAGAAGTTGCCATGACGCAATTGAGCAGACATGGATAAGACTAAACGCTCAGGGGAACGACAGATGGATACTGGACGCAGATATTAAAGGGGCATTCGACAATATCAGCCACGAGTACCTGCTCAATGCCATAGGAGAAATCCCTGGTAAAGAGCTAATCAAACAGTGGCTAAAAGCAGGATATGTAGAGGCAGAAATATTCCACGATACCGAAAGCGGAACGCCACAGGGAGGGATTATTTCTCCCTTATTGGCAAACATAGCCCTCGACGGAATGGAAAAATTCCTAAGTCAATATAAAAAGACGAAGGAATACAAATATACCGACTCAAAAGGTAGAAAAAGAACAGAGAGGGAACACAAACCCAAATATGGGTTTGTTCGCTACGCTGATGACTTCATCATCACCGCAGAAAATCGTGAGGATTTGGAAGCCATTAAACCCATCCTAGAAGAATGGCTAAATCAGAGGGGTTTAAAACTTAATACGGATAAAACCCAAATCACTCATATTAATGAGGGCTTCAATTTCTTAGGGTTCAATGTCCGACATTACAAGGGTAAATGCTTAATTAAACCGCAAAAAGAAAAGGTCAAAGAATTCCTGTCTGGAATTCAACAATGGCTGAATCAACACAAAACGGTAAAAGCAACGGCAGTTATCCAGCACCTTAGCCCAATCATTAGAGGATGGGGGAACTACTACAAGCACAAGGTCAGTAAGGAGACGTTTTCTTACGTAGACTACCGAATATGGCAAATGCTGTGGAAGTGGTCGCTAAGAAGACACCCGAAAAAGGGGAAAGGTTGGATAGCCCAAAAATACTTCAGAACAATCAACGGGACGAAGTGGAACTTTGCCCAACCCTTAAAGAACAGACATGGTAGGGAAACATTAATAACCCTGCCGAAGCTGGCATACATCCCCATAGTACGCCATGTCAAAGTCAAAGACACGGCATCTCCCGACGACCCAACACTCACCAAATACTGGCAAGACCGCCAATCCAAATACGGGAAATCGTACTGGGCAAAAGGCTCAAAACTCTATAACGTAGC
>NZ_JAEQCX010000090.1:29016-45982 GCF_020738035.1 Microcoleus sp. PH2017_28_MFU_U_A | reverse complement strand
GTTGGGAGTTGCCGGTGTATTCGGTGGTTCTTTGTTCTCCGCCATGCACGGTTCTTTAGTTACCTCTTCTTTGGTTCGCGAAACAACTGAAACCGAGTCACAAAACTACGGTTACAAATTCGGTCAAGAAGAAGAAACCTACAACATCGTTGCAGCCCACGGCTACTTCGGTCGTTTGATCTTCCAATACGCTTCTTTCAACAACAGCCGTTCCTTGCACTTCTTGTTAGGCGCATGGCCAGTAGTTGGCATTTGGTTTACCTCTTTGGGTATTTCCACAATGGCATTCAACTTGAACGGTTTCAACTTCAACCAATCGATTATCGACTCACAAGGTCGCGTCATCAACACCTGGGCTGATGTCATCAACCGCGCTAACTTGGGTATGGAAGTAATGCACGAGCGCAACGCTCACAACTTCCCACTCGACTTGGCTGCTGGTGAAACAACTCCCGTGGCTTTGGTTGCTCCTTCCATCAACGGTTAATTTTTAACTCTTGATTGACAAAAAGCGCTCCTAGAAATAGGGGCGCTTTTTGTTTGGGAAAATATATTTTTATCAGGTTTGTAGTGAGGACTTTAGTCCTTTGATGCGGAGGGCTGCCGCTTCTTATCAATATACTGCTGGTGGTAATCATCGGCCATGTAAAATTCACCAGCGGGTTTGATTTCGGTGGCAATATCTTTGTCGTATTTACCGGAAATTTGCAATTTTTGTTTGGATGCGCGGGCGGCTTTTTCTTGTTCCGAATTGTGATAAAAAATGACTGACCTGTATTGTTCGCCTCTGTCGGGGCCTTGGCGATTGATTTGGGTTGGATCGTGACAGTTCCAGAATATATCTAGCAGTGTTTCGTAACTGATTTGCGATCGATCGTACTCCAAGATCACTGCTTCAGCGTGACCGGTAACTCGGGCGCAAACGTCGAGGTAGCAGGGATTCGGCCAGTGACCTCCTGTGTAGCCCGCAGCAGTCGAGATGACACCCGCAACGGCGCGAAACTTGTGTTCGACTCCCCAAAAACAACCGGCGGCAAATGTGGCTTTTTCCATTGTGTTAAGAAGAAGGAAGAGTTGACAGTTGACAGTTGACAGTTGACAGTTGATAGAAGGAAGAATAGAAATGGAAGTCGGAAGAAGGAAGAACAGAAATAGAAGTCGGAGGACGGCTTTAGTTATCGTCCCGAGAGAAGTGATAAGACATATACAGCAAGCTTTTTAGCGATCGATATTTTATTTTTAATTAGGTGAATTTATTTAATTATTGTATTGGGCTCAAACTTGGCACTCTTATTATGGTTGACAGATTCCCATTAGTGTGCATTCCCAGACTAATCGCGGCTGTACGTAGTTTAGCAAATATTGTCGGGCTTTTTCTAAGGGTTCTAAGGGCGATCGGCTAATTCGGCCTGCCAAAAATTGCTGCCAGTAACAATGCTGTAAATAATCAATTAACCACAACTGAGATTCAGTATCTAAAGTTTTATCAATTTCCTTAGCCAATTCCAAAGCTGAGCGCAAATTTTGAGGCAACTGCTTGACTTTTTGCAGCAAATCCTCGGGTATTGATTGCAGTTGTTGCCAAATAGCAATTGCTTCTCCAGGACTTCCCTGCGCCATCCCGATTACCTCGGGATGGGATAAAATCTCGGCAAATCCCCCTTGCTGCAAAACTTGTCTCATTGCTTCGGGATTCAGCCGCGAAAACTGGATTTTTTGACAGCGGGAAATCAACGTGGGTAGCAAAGCTTCCACAGTCGGAGCAATTAAAATTAGCGCTGCTTTTCCCGGTTCTTCCAAGGTCTTTAACAAGCCGTTGGCGGCTCCTTCACCCATTGTTTCTGCTTGTTCCAAAACTACGACTGAACGCCCAGCTTCTAGTGGTGGCCTACTCAGAAATTCGCCGATTTCGCGAATTTGTTCTAGGCGAATTTGGGGCGGTGCTTTTCGCTTTAATCCTGCTTCCTCTGCTTCTTTTGCGGAAAGCCGTTTGCCTTGGTTCATGTAGGTTGGTTCTACCCAGAGTAAGTCTGGATGATTTCGCTGTCGGACGCGATTTTGCACGGATTCTCTCGATCGCCTTTCGGGAAGATTTACTGAGAATAAAAGCTCGATGAAACACTGTGCTGCTAAGCTTTTGCCGGTGCCGTTGGAGCCGACAAATAGATAGCCGGGAGCAATTCGGTTGCGATCGACTGCTTGGGTCAGCAATTCTACTGCTCGATCTTGCCCGATCAATGATGTGAAATATTCCATGTTTTAAGAGTGATAAATACAGCGTATTCCAAGTTTATGAGGTACATTGACAAGTTAAATTACTAACATGAAGGTAACATTAACATCATTCCATTTAGTTTAGTTGAGATGACTGCCCATGATATACTCGCAATACAGTTGGCATTGTAAAAATTAGAATTGTAAAAATGTTTATTTTTTATGTTTAATTTAACAAAAAATATATTTCTCCGGTATCTACTTGACTTTGCCCCTAATCTTGTTGTATATTATTTAATGATAGGAGGTTTGCCAAAATAATATTTTGACATAAGATTTAAATCATTAAGCAGTAAAATTAGTTAAAGTGTTAGCTTTTCTGCCCATTTATGAAAACAATTCCTCTGCTCGCCATAAGTTTTTTAGTAGCAATTTTAGCAAGCGCGATCGGCATAATCTCAGTCCAGAACGCCGCGCCAGTAGCCTTAAGCTTTATCTTGTTTAAATCCATACAGATTCCTGTAGGATTAGTATTGGCCATGAGCATTAGTGCGGGACTGATAGGCGGTGCAGTGCTACAACCGCTTTGGAACCTTTCAGATTCCCAAGACTCGCGTCCCAGATTTCAAGCAAATCCCGAAGACTCGGACACCGCAGAATATTAAGTTAATTTTTCACACCTTCGATGGAATAAACCTGACCTTCAATCAGCAGCCGAGTAATTCCTTTGGCTAGCAAGTAAGGCGCGGCTTTTTGCAACAGCCTGCCGTCTGGAATCTTGAAAACTCTTTGATTGCGAGTAGAAAATCGGCGCGCTACTCGATGATTGTCAAAAACTGGTAGAGTTTTCTCGCGAATTTCGGCCGCCGGAATTTGACCGAGTTCGCCAAATGCTTTCAGAGGTCTGGTGATTAACTCTGCCGCCCGATCGACTACTAAATAGCAAATTTTGGGCACAGATGCTTCGCTTAAAGGCAAAACTTGAATCGGGCCAGCCCGAAGTTCTATCGACTCCCCGGACATCGAACCCAGCAGACTCGCTTCAAACAGAGAATCTTCATCCTCTAAATCTTCGTCGAAGTCGTCATCTAAATCCTCCTCATCCTCATCCTCATCCTCCTCCTCATCCTCATCTTCGTCGAAATCGCTAAAATCTTCACCACCAAGCATTGCCTGTAGTTCCCCAGTCACAACAGCACGGTGGCTGGGTTCGGCAAGATTGCCGACGGGGGCATCTGGTAAATCAGAAACCTCGAAATCCGACTGTAAAGTTCCTGGAATTTCGATTTCTGGTACAGGTTGGGTGGCTGATACAGAACGCTTTCGGATCGTCGGCCTCGAATTTGGGGCTGACTGCGTGACGGGGAGTGACTCAGACAGGGGAGTATCTCCAGGGGCGATGGAGTTCTTAGCCGGCGATTCAGCAGCCGTTTCTGTTGGTTGAGAAAGGCTGCTGGTGCTACGATCGGACGAACGCTTTTGTTTTTGCTGGACTAGAAATGCGTATTCTAACTCGGACAAAGCCCCCTGAAGGATGCGCCTTACAGTCGAACTACTCACTCCGTAGCGCTTGGCCAGAGTGATAGTATTCTCGTCCGACTGTCGGTACAGCCTGAGGAGTTCCCGTTTGTCTGAATCGGAGAGTTTTGTGGGCGTCATGCCAAGTTTTCCACCAAAAAGACGTGAAAAGACGTAGGAAGTGCGATCGGCAAACTATGATTTTTCATTTTCGATTTGAAGTTGACAGATGCAGGCAAGGGCAAAAAAGCTTTCGCGTTCCAATCCGTTGCCGAAGCAACCCCTCCACTCCAATCCCTAAGCAGAGCGACGAGTCCGCCTGCTCTGGCGGGAACGGGTTGAGATGTCATGTTCCAAGACAGCTCCTATTCCGAACAGGATGCCACTGAAAACAAAAAAGACTTCCAGTAAACTGCCGCTTTGATAACTACCCTCAGCCTGAGTATCGCGCCATTTGAAGTACATATCTGCGATGTAAAGCGAAAAAGTTGCAGCCGCAATCATTCTCCAAGATTGGGAAAAACGTCCTCCCCAAAACGCCAGCAGCAGCGCAGTAGCAATAATCAGCAGAAAAACGTCCCCGACGATGTAAAACAAATTGATTGCATAGGCGTAAGGTGATAGTTGCTTGTCAAGTGCGATCACCCATTCGGGAGCTTTAGTTACTTCTGCTGATTCTTCTTCAGGTGCCGATTTAGCAGCCGCTGCTGCCGTTCCTTTTGCCTTTGACTGGGCCGAATTGTCCAAAGCAGGGGCTTTTCCTTTAGCAGCCGTTGAGTCAGGTGCAGATCCTGTCACTACTTCCTGGGGAGCTGTCGGAGCCATTCCTAGCTGTTGTCTCCAAGAGTCAGGCGCAGCAACCCAGATAGCTACGGCAATCCCAAAGGCTGCTATTGCCGCTAACAAACCCCACTGCCAAAGTTCTAGATTCAGTCGCTTGGAAGTCACAGCTAGAACCATGCCCCCGATCAATGCCACATAACTGACCAGATAAAAGGCATCTGCGGGGGACACATCCGGGTCTAACTCGAAATACAGTTCCCAAATGCCAAATAGCACCCCGGCGATAAAATAGAACAGCATCCCCAGACCAATCCCCAGCCAGACGTTGCGCCCGCTGGCCATGTGCGGGCTTCTCCAGTTTCTAAAACAAACTAATGCAGCTCCGAGGTATGCTCCGCATTCAAAAACCAAAGTGCCGATCGAGTACCAAAGCGGTAGACCATCTTGCTGTGAAAGCGGAACACTGAACAGCAAAAAGAACAGCAGCGCCAGGACAGCCCAGACAATGCCCACAATCACGAGGGTCTGAGCTGATAGTAAAGATGTAGATGTAGATGACTTTTCTGAAGTGCTACTCATAGGGATTTCACGATACCTAACTAGCGGTTGAACGCACCCCATCTCAATCTTTGATTGTAGATGAGGATTCTTTCGCCAAAGAACCTTGATCTGACGCTCCGGGAAAAACTGGCGTCCTCAGCGTGTCATCGGGACTTTGGCCTTCGTACACTCTCGGAAGACTAAGCAAGAATAGTATCTATTTACTAATTCAAAGAATTAGTTCTTAGTCGATATTTTCCCCGGGAATAGATGATAAAAATACGGTCTGCGCCTTCACCATTAAGGGTTTTACCGTACCTATTAAACTCGGAAGTTATATCCTCAAATGTTGTTTTCTCTGTTTTTGGCTTTCACACTCCCCCACTCATATCAATGATTCTGGGTGGGAACTGCGATCAAAATTTAGTTAAATTGCCAGACTGTAGCTGGCCTCTTAACTGATTTAACAGTTATGTCGCTCGATCGATACAAGTTGGCAATCCAACCTGTATCTCCCTTGCCCCCGACAGTGCAATTATCTCAGCTCGATTATCTGCGCCCAATTGTCAGAGCAATTGTCAAAGATTTTCTATCCTGCGATCCACAACTTGTTGAGGGCTGATTGTTTCAGCCAATCTAGAAACTGAGTGCGATCCGGTGCTGGCATATCTTGCAGCACATCGCTCACTCCCTCAGCGAAGTCGGTATTGCCAAAATATGATTTGCCCAAACGGTGAAGTTCTTGCAATAAGGTTTTGAGATGTTGCTCTTGCCAAGGGGGCACCTTATGATTTTGCAAGGGACTAACGGTCAGCCAATTTTTGATCGCATCAGCGGAGTCTGCCTGGGGGAAGTTTCCTTGCTGAAATACCTTGGCGATATCTTTCTGAAACGATGCGGCTTGCCTTGCGCCTAAGAGGTCTTCTACATCGAAGTAAACAGCTTGGAGGAGCAGCAGACAGCCCTGCGCGAATAGCGGTGCTTTAGCCGATTCTGTACCGCCCGGTTCTTCACCGGCAAGCTGATCTAAACGGACTTTTCCCCAAACGCTATATCTATCCGGCTCTTCTAGCAGAACGCAGGCTTTGCCTCGGTTGTCGGTTAAATCCCGCCACAAGGCTCTGGCGTCTTCTGCTTGCTTGCCGTTGAAGGCGCTGATTAGGCGAAAAGTCTGCCCCTGATAATTGAGAATGGGAATTTGTTGATCCCGTTTTGGGTGTTGAAAATTGGATATTTCAACATCCTGCCGTTTCAGAATAAACATGACACTGCGATTTGACTCCTGTCATGGCCGAGGTGCTGTGCTTTTGAAGCTCTCCAGGCTTTTAGGCTTGGGGATGCTTGATTCAACGAATCCACTTAAATTGGTTAGTAGGATTGCCCTCCTCAAGCGTTCCTATACTTTTTTGCTAGCAAATGCTAACAAATATCTAAGCTGAGATTGTCTCTCAACCCTGGCATATGAACTAATGCACGAAGGAAATTCCCCCGCGCACAACTTACGATTGCTGTACTAGCAACGCTTGATTTTCGAGATGTGCCGATCGGGCGATTGACTATTTTGCTTTGATGCCGTAGAGGAAGCCTATATATAGGCTCCCTACCATCAGGGATTTTCACCTGAGTCTTTCAATCCTAGTTCTACCACATTTTTCTCAAATATCAAGTCGAGCAGAATGTTGGCAAACATCATCAAAGATCGGCAAAGATCGGCAAGTTAGTCACGATTGCCTCAACTCATGCCTAAAATCAGGGGAGGATTTCTGGTTTTTCGATCTTGTGGCCTACGTTTGAGGCTTTGTCACTATCGAATTTTAACAATTGTGTTGTTTGCAGGTGAGTCCCTCCAGCTTTTGTGAATTGCTATCCTGGACGCAAGGGCACTCTCATCACTAGCGTGTTCGCTCCCGATCGCGCCGCGCTCCACATCGTAGTTTTTTAGATAGAACCGGTTTCTGTCTAAGTTAAAAAATATTTACTTGCTCGATCGCACACTCCACCGATACAATGATACTGTTAAAGATTTTTTGAGTTGGGTGCGTAACTCAGTTGGATAGAGTAGCTGCCTTCTAAGCAGCGAGCCGCAGGTTCAAGTCCTGCCGTACCCGTTAACCAAACCTATACATGACAATAGTTTCAGACGTTTTCCCCAAAGCTGACAGACTACCTGAAACCTTGTTTGTTTCGCAGTTGTTGCGGATTCGGGCATCCAAAACACCATGAAATTCGTCCTGAAGCCCGACCTGCCAAATTTGGCAAATCTTCCGGCTTCCGCGCGATCGACACTCCTACGCCTCTTCCTCTTATGTTTGACAAGCGAATTTCTGCATGTTCCGCCACGTGATTTATCGGTGGAATCAATCCCAAATCGAAAATCTCAAATCCTCTCTTCCCCCGAATTTATCCGTGGGGTCGCCTCTAAAATCTAAAATTTAAAATCTACAATCTAAAATCGATTGACACACCGGATGTGTTATCATAAAAAGTCTTTTGTGTCAATAGCCGATCGCCCAAAAGTTAAAACAGCAGCAGGCGATTGTGGGTCGAGAAGCCCTCAGGAGTTATCCTTAGTGATCGGGCTATTTTTGGACAGGTTTGGATATGTTAAGAGCAATTTTATTTCATATACCCCAAAATTTAATGCTATTACTCGACCGCAGCGCGATCGACCAGTTACAGCCGATATTGGCGCAAGCAACCGGAATGCCGATCGTGGCATCGGAAAATACCGCCACAATTGCACTGGTATTGGTTGCTGTGGGAATTCTGGGTTGGGGATTTTATCGCGCCAGACCTTTTGGCAAACTGGGAATGTTAGCTTGGTTGCAGTCAGTGGTGCTGATGAGTCCGTGGCTGCTGTTCTTTGGTTTGTTCGGTGCCGGGATTTACCTAAATCTAGTGGCGGTATTGTTGCTGCTGGTGACATCCACGGGATTGTACATTTATCTGGGCAGGCAATTGCGGAAGGCAGCAGCCGATGCAGTGATCGACTCGCGCCCCGATCCGGCCCAGATCGAGTCCCAAAGCGATGGAAACTCCCCTGCAAACGAACAACGGGTACCAGCAAAAGAAATTATTAAGATCGTCACATCGCCTGCAACTAATGAATTAGAAATAATTCCCGTTCCAGTTGAAGACCTCAAGGCAATTCAAGGCATCTTTGGCATCGATACTTTCTTTGCTATAGAAACGATTCCCTATCAAGATGGGGTAATCTTGAAAGGCAATCTCCGGGGAGACCCAGAACAAGTACACTCGCGTTTGACGGCAAGTTTGCAAGAAAGATTGAACGATCGCTACCGCCTGTTTTTAGTAGAAAATCAGGACGAGAAGCCGGTAGTTATTATCTTGCCCAGCACAAACGACCCGCAGCCCACTACCCTATCTCAAAAAATCCTCGCAGTCGTACTGCTACTAGCAACAATTGCTACCAGTTTGGAAACAGCCGGTTTGCTGCTGAGTTTCGATTTCTTTAACTCGCCTGGTAGATATCCAGAAGTGCTGCCAATTGCGGCGGGAATTTGGGCGGTTTTAGGTTCAGGCGAAATTGCTCGCCGAGTGCTGGCAAATCAGTACAAGGTTGGCTTGAGTTGGCCGTTTTTTATACCAACTTTTCAGATAGGTTCTTTTGGGGCGATCGAGCGTTTTGAGTCGCTGCTTCCCAACCGTAAAGTTTTGTTTGACATTGCTTTTGCTGGGTCAGCCGCTGGGGGAATAATTTCTCTGCTCATGCTGGTAACGGGTTTGCTGCTTTCTCACCCCGGCAGTTTGTTTCAAATTCCCGCAGAGTATTTCAAGGGCTCGGTTTTGGTGGGAACTTTGGCAAAAGTGGTTTTGGGTGCGGCGTTGCAGCAACAGATTGTTGACGTTCACCCGCTGGTAGTTATTGGTTGGTTGGGCTTGGTAATCACGGCGATTAATTTGATGCCTGCGGGACAGTTGGACGGAGGTAGAATTGTGCAAGCAATCTACGGCCGGAAAATTGCCAGTCGCGCTACTTTGGCGACGTTTGTGGTGCTGGCGATCGCTTCTTTAGTTAATCCTTTGGCTTTGTATTGGGCGATCGTGATTCTGATTTTACAGCGGAATCTGGAGCGGCCGAGCCTTAACGAGCTGACTGAACCTGACGACGCTCGCGCAGCTTTGGGTTTGTTGGCTTTGTTCTTAATGATTTCTGTACTTTTGCCCTTGACTCCCGCTTTAGCTGGGCGTTTAGGAATTGGCAACTAATCATCTGACCATTGGTGGGCTGGGTGCGCTTGGGCGCACCCCAGATATTTATGAATTAACCCAATAGAAAAGCTCGGAATTTGTTTAAACTTAATTTAGCAAGTAAAAATCACGGATATGAGCATCTAGGCTAAAGTTATGGCTAATCAACTTCCTCCTGTATTGGTAACTTTTGATGCGGATGTTTTGATGGCTGGCAGAACCCAAGTTTGGCAAGAATATGCCAAGGTGGGAAGTTGCTATCTCCCGGAAGTAGTGTATGACGAAATAGATTATCTGACAGGGAAAGCGGTAGAAAAAGCTCAAGAGCAAGTGGCCAGAGAGTTTATGCGCTTTTTTGCAGATAGTGGCTGGATTGTGACTGATGCTCAAGAAACGCATCGGGGCCTAGAACCCTCGATGAAAAATCAAAGCGCACAAGCAATGCTAGTAGTAGCTACAGCTCAGTGCGTTTACGGTCTGGCTCAGGAACATCCCGACGCACTGGTGGTGTTTGTGTCCAACAGTCAGCCTCTGCTGAAGCGGATAGCTTCTGTGGGGGCTGCGAATCTTTGCGGCATTACTGCGGCGATGCTGTTAAATTGGGCGAGGAAAGCGGAACGCCCGCCGGCTGCGACTCAGCAATTGCAAAGTTTGATGCGAACTTTAGCCGATCGCCAATCAACTCAGCGCTCTAACAGTAGAATACAGAATGCTGGTGTTGGCAAAACCGGGACATCTGTTAGCAAGTTCACGATGCGTGGCGCTTCTGATTTGGACTCGCCCAGTAGTTCTACTAAAACTAATCAAACGGGTTTGAGTGGGAGCCCCCGTAAGAGTTCGCGCACCAATGCCAAAAAGCCGGTGCCCAGTCGCGAGGAACGGAAAGATTACGAGCCGGCTGTATATCGGATCAAACACATTACGCCTCCGAAAAAAAGGGATGGCGGTTTTCTGTCTGGTGCGTTCAATTTTTTGGGAGCGTTATTTTTCTTGACGGTAGCGGTGGGTATTTTGTGGCGAGTGTTGGATGCTCGGGGTTTTAGAAAGACTTTTGTACCGGCTCTACCGCAGCCTGTGCAACAATTTGTCAAGTCGATCGACCCTAAATGATATATCGGTCTGAAAATTCCGCTTTCTAGCTTCAATAAGGACTATCACCATCGACAGCAAGTAGCAAAAGTCTGTGATAGCCTTAATCTGTAATTGCCAGCCCGGTTAATTGGTAACTATTCACAGATTGAGAACACATCAAAATAAGCGAGAAAGCATTAGCGGAATTAGATTTTACATCTTTGCGCGATCGCAAATTTTTTCCTTCTCCTGTCTAATTTATTAATTTTTATCATTTATAAGGTTTGATCGTTCGGACTTCAGTCCGCATCAAAAATCAAAGGACTGAAGTCCCATGGCAAACGCATCTAATACCAATTTAAAAAATCCTTGCTGCAACACTCTTAGTTGACTTTGTTTACTCAAGTATTGTCGCGCTTTGTGTCGCTGTCAGATTTTCTGTATTTTTTTTGTACGATCGATGAATCCACACCCTACCAATATTGTTGCATTAATTTTTCAAATTGGCATGAATTCTGTAAGCATTACCTAGCAAGGGTTTCAGCATTTGGGAACACAAATGCACAATAGCCCAAACCTTTGTCTAGCAAGCATCCTAAAAATAAGATGCGTTTGTTCTGAGAAGTCCGAACCCTCAAACCTATTTTATAGGGGTTGTTCGAGCAATAATCCGGACAGTTTTTTTGGGGTGGTGGCTGAAACTGGCATTCTACCGTTAAGATTTCAGCGTCTGAAGAAGCTGAAACCCTTATTATACCGTTCGCGATAAAAAAATGTCCGGACTATTGTTCAAGCCGACATAATATTAATTAAGATTTCACTATTTGCGCCGAATTTAAAAATGCTGAACTGGAACGAAATAATTAGTGGATTAGCCTTAGCTATTGCGGGTTTTATTTATGCTGTATTCTTTTTTGTAGTTCTTCCCTTCAGACAGTACGATTATGCGGCACCGATTTGGGCGATAGGAATTGCGATCGGCCTTACAGTAGGAATGAATTGGCTACTATCTGAATCCTTGCTGAGTGGGTGGATTTGGGTAGCTGCATTATTTGGTTTTCAGATACCCCTGATGCTTTTTTGTAGCGAGTTTCTGGGAGATGGACTTTTGCTCCCGAGTCTGTTATTTTTCGGAACAATGGTAGTAGGAGTTACGAGCGTTTATACCAATTTTTCACAAGCAAAAACACTGTTGATTGTGAGTTTCTGTACAGTATTTTTCCTAACTTTAATGTACATATCTTTCATTGGTGGCTATGTGCTCAGAGGCAAAAATCCGTTTCATGGTTCTTCAAAGCAAATGCTGCCGCTGTTGAATCAGAAGGTAGAAATTCACACTGACGATCCCAAACAATTGCAATTCAATGGTAAAACAGGCGAACTCACTCAGATCGATCGCTATGAAGTGACAGTCAGGCTAGATGATGATAAAGTATTCTGGCCTTATGTCCAACTTTGGTGGGAAGATGTCAAGCCTGCTAACTAACAGAAATCCTCAGAGTTATCAACCCTCAATAACTTTCTCCCCTTGTCTTCTCTGTGCGCCCTCAGCCCCATCTGCGGTTTATTTCGAGCCCCGAATTCTGTCAAGCAATTTTAATAAACCCGCACTGACTAAGCCTCCTGCAATTCCCAAAAGCAGACTCAACACGAGAACTTGACTGGCCGACATCGGATTTTCCGGGCTAGCGGGGCTTTTGATTTGGCTGGCGTAGATGCTGGCGGCGACTCCGCTGGTGCCAATTCCCACGCCCACTGTACCAATGGTAAAGTTTAAAGTGCGATCGCTCTTAGCCCTCTCAATCTCGATAATCCCCTCAATCGTCTGAATCGCATTTTCCAACAACCGCAATCCCGCACTCAAACTCCGATTATCCGCTTTAACTTGGGTGATGTACTTTTCTTCAGCAAAATCGCTGAAACTTGCCATAAATTTTAACTCATTTTTGTCATTTCCCATTCTTTCCGCTATAGTTTCTAGCCGTTTATTATAGTTATTTAGATTAGTTTTAATTGTATTTTCTTGTTCTTCCAATCGACTAATATAATTAGCATAAATCGAAAAAATTGTCAAGCAATAGACCAAATTTTGCTGCAATTGTTTCAAGTCAACTTTAGCAGCATTGACTTGTTCTGGCAGTAGGCTGACAATTTCTTGAATCTTCCGCGAAGCATCCTTGAGATTCGACTTAAGTTGGCGGCTTTGTTGATAAGCCCAAATCACTTTATTGCGGTATCCAAATAATCGGAGGAACTGCGGATAAAGTTTAGTCATTTTTTGGCGAGTAGTGGGAATTGATGCCTCGCCACTGTTAGAAAACAAGCAAATTAACACATGATAATTTTGGCTGATATTGCCTCTATCTCCCGGAGGTAGCCACAATTCATAAAAATTTGCCCCTAAAAATTGCCCTGATGCTTTTAAATCCCGATCCCATTTAGCATTCGGGACTAACTCAAGTTTGTTGTAGCAATTTTTGGCAGTTTTTAAAGCATCTTGCCCGCTAGTCAATTCACCCCAAACTAGCCAACTTTGACCGATAGTAGCAGGTTGATTGAAGCGCGAGATGATTGTAGATTTCAGCCATTCTAAACAATCGATTTCTTTGGGTACAAATTTCTTATCGCTGTCGGGTTCTATTTTGCCGGATAAGTCAAACTGCACCGCATAAGTATCGCCGAATTTGACAGGATAAGCATAGCCATCGAGGGGAGATTCAAATGCTACTACTTTTTGGTTGCCGAGTAAATCGATGTAATCACCGATTTCGGTTTCAGCTTGTTCGATTTGTGTTTGCTGTGGCTGCGAGAGTTTATCGCCATAGATTTTTTGCCAAAACTGCTGGCGGTTTTGGCTGATTTTGTCTTCACTTTGTCCGATACCGTCGGCTAAATCGTAGACAAACAAATCGACGGTAGGGTAAATCAGCCAATTTTCGTTAGTCATGGGTGAAACTGTCTGCTATTGACGATAAAATTGTATCGCGACTTGCTTGCACTGAATCCCCAGCTTGCAAGATTTTTCCCAGAATTTTTTTTAACCCTCGCGGCTTAACTTTGGTATCGATTTCATTGATGATTTTTGGTAAATTTGTTAAATCGCTGATATCGCTGGCTGCGTTACTAATTTCGGGGTTAGTAGTGTTTTCTTTTTCAGATTCACTATCCGGCAAAACATCTAATCCTTTGCTACGTTCATTGCTATGATACATCAACCAATTATGAGTTTCTTCATAAGCAGCTAGCAGAGGGGGATGCAATTCGGCAAGTCTTTCGATATCGATAATTGTGAAAGCTTCATCAATTTTATTAAACTCTAATTGAACTGGTGCGGGTAGCGGTTCTGTTTGTTGGAGTACCGCGCCAATGAAAGCTGTAAAAATATCGTCATTATTATTTTTCATCATAATCCCGTTAGAGTGAAGGCTGCCCAGTAATACGGATGTTGATAAGGTTGGTCTGATTCCATTTTAGCCAAGTTTTGCTGATTGCTTTTAAAGAATCGGCGCAGGCTAACTTCAGCTACAGAAAGTTCGCTGCTGTTTTCGGAAATCTTGTCAATTTCCCGCTGATACCAAGCGGCTAAATCTTCGCGGGTGGCTGATTGCAGCCATTTTTGAGAATTTGCTAAGGCGACGGGTAGCGAATCGCCCTCTTCTCGCCACCGTCGGTAAAAGTCTATCATTAATAACGTACTCGCCCCGGATTGGACTGGCCACAGGGTACTGACGACAAAGCCAACTCCCGCCCGCATAAAACCGCTAGTCAATCCTACATATTCGGCGAGAATTGTTTGCTTGTCTGTGACTGCGGTTTCGCAGGCGGAAAGGCAGATTAATTTGTAGTTACTGAGGTTGAGTTGGATGATTTCTTTGACTGTTAATCGGTGAGTATCGCTTAAGTATAAAGTTGATTGTTGAGGATTGTCAAAATCATAGCTACCGTGTCCGGTAAAGTGAAAAATGTTGTGGGGCTGTGGCAATAATTTGGTGACTTCATCGAGGGTAGCTGCATTTTCTCCCCGTCGGGTAGAGTTGGCAAACATTCGGCAAATAATTTCGGATTCTATCTCGGCGGCTGGTAAAGGAAGCAATTCTTTTCGTTTGCCGTTTTCATCAATGATTATACTGTTGGGATTTTCGATACTGAGGATAGAATTCACTTCCCCTTCTTCAACCCGCGGAGGCGGGTTTTGTCTGTGTAGCCGCGAATTCCATTCGCCGACTGTATTTGGTGTATTTGCTGTATTTGCCGCAGTTGGAGGATTCAACCGATGTTTCAAATTCAACCCAAATTGAGCGCTAGGCAAATAACTAACCACAAAATCCCGACTAAACAAAGCATGAATCGGGAAGCGGTGCAAGTCCCGATGCGGAATCAAAATTAACTGGGTAATTCCCTCTAATTGCTGTTCAATCGCATCAATTTTCAGGATTGCATTGAGTCGGGCAAATTTACTTGCCATTCCCCCACGCCAAGGATGATTTACTTGACTTGTTTTCTCCTTAGATTGATAGTCGGTGTATTGTTGATTCCACTCCTTCACCCATTTTTCAAGTTCATCGGGAAAATCGCTGAAACAGGTTTCGGGAGACAACAAGCCATCGGATTTAATGATGAATGTTGTCAGGGATGCGTCGCTGAGATGCCAGTAAATCGCGGCGGTTGTGGGATTGAGGAGTTGCTGAATTTGTGCGTGAGTGACTGTCTCTTCTGTTTCGTAATCGGGAATTGGCAAGGCATCCAGCAGCCAAGATAAGCAGACATTTTTATCGGTTTCGGCTGTGGCTAAGGCTTCGGCAAATAGCCTGGATTGGATGAATATATTTACGGTTAATTGTTCAAAGCTAACTAATTTGTCGGTGAGTTGCTGTTGGGTGAGTTGGGAATAGTTTTGCTGTTTCAGCAAGCGTTGCAATAAATCGGTGGCGTCTCGCCGTAATTTATTGGCTTCGTCAGTGTCTTTTAGGCTGACTAAAGTTTTGATTAATTTCTGCAAAACTTGTAGATGCAGCTTCAGGAAAGTATCTGGTGTTAGAGTTTTGAGGGCTTCTTTGTAGCTGGTGGCGGCTTTATTCCAATAGGTGTTGGGAGAATTGAGTTTTCCGCGATCGTAGTGAGCATTTCCTAGTGCTCGATGCAGCATTCCGTATCCTTCGGGGTGGGTATTTTGTCGGCAATACTCTAAGCCTGCTTTTAATGTTAATACTTGCCCTTCATAGCCGCGCTGTGTCAGGTTGTGAGTTAAGAGAGTTCTGGTTACTGGTGGGGATTTAGGGAATTGTCCCTGTAAGATTTCATAAACTAGCAGCCTATGTTTAGGTGCATTTTCGACTGCTATACTCCGATTTTTCCAGGCTGCGTGGTCATCTGGTTTGATTTCTAAAGCTTTGTCACAGGATGCGATCGCCTCTTCTAACTTTCCTAAATGATACAGTACACCGCTCCGATCGAACCAGGCTTCCTCTTTATCTAGTTTAATTTCTAAGGCTTTGTCGTAGGATGCGATCGCCTCTTCTAACCTTCCTAACTTACGCAGTGCAAGGCCCCGATTGAACCATGCGTTGTGCTCATCTGGTTTAATTTCTAAAGCTTTGTCCCAGGATGCGATGGCATCTTCTAACTTTCCGAAATTATCCAGTGCAATGCCCATATTGTACCAGGCTTTGTCAAAATCTGGTTTGATTTCTAAAGCTTTGTCGAAGGATGCGATCGCCTCTTCATATTTGTTGAAATTGTCACAAAGAATACAGCCCCGATTAATCCAGGCTTGGTAAAAATCTGGTTTGAATTCTAAAGCTTTTTCGTAGGATGCGATCGCCTGTTCAAACAAGCCTAAATCATTTTGTTCTTTCCCTCGCTTATACCAAACCTCAGCCTCCAGCCCCCGCGCCAATTCCTGAAGCGATGACACCGCATCCGCAGACGCTGTACTCCCCTGCGCGCCCTCCAACAATCGAGATCCAAACCTCGGCAACCAAGCCGCCAAATCACCATTTTTAATTTGTTTTGCGATTAAGAATTCCGCAACATCGCCTCTTCCCCAGCCCTGATTCACCCATTCTAGAAGTTTCATCAACTTCGCCTCGTATTCCGCATCAGTCAAAGTTGGAAGAACCCCCCTCAGTCCCCCCTTGCTAAGGGGGGAAGCAAGATTTGTTCCCTCTTTCCCCCCCGCTGTTGCTAAGGGGGGAAGCAAGATTTTCTTTCTTGTCCCCCCCCTTACCAAGGGGGGGGGCCAGGGGGGGTTAAAATACTGAGTATAAGCGCACAAAATCCGCTGAATTAATTGTTTGAGGAAGCGCCAGATTTTATCTAACATTGGTGAGATGGTGAGGCGGTTGGTTTTTGTTATTGTAGCAATAATTGTGGGGATTCGCGATCGCCTTGAGCACCCGGCGGTTGAAACCGCGTCTACACAAACAATGTCCGCCTCCGCGGACTAAGAGATCAGTCATTGTAGGGTGCGTCGCCCTAGAAAATCTCTGAATTAGAGCGATAATCTCATAGCGACGCACCTTTGCTATTCAAGGGCTTCTGGAAATAAACCTAATACTTGTTTTTACCGGATATAGACATGAGGTGCGTCGCTATGAGATTTTTCATCTTTTTTTGAGATTGTTGATGG
>NZ_JAEQCX010000090.1:0-29007 GCF_020738035.1 Microcoleus sp. PH2017_28_MFU_U_A | reverse complement strand
AACCTAATACTTGTTTTTACCGGATATAGACATGAGGTGCGTCGCTATGAGATTTTTCATCTTTTTTTGAGATTGTTGATGGCGACACACCCTACAAGTATTATGGTAAGTGGCTCGCGCCGGACACGGCAATGCCGTTTCCCTACAAATATTATCAATTCAACGCGGGGGCTGCGCCTTCTACTGGCCTCACAATTGCGGGTTTATTCGTAGATTTTGGCTGAAAAAGTGCCTTCAGTGCCTTGTCGAGATTCTCCGCCATCACAATTCTATTTTCGTAGGCAACAATCACTCTAATTAAAGTTGGCAAACTATTGCGTTCAGCCTCCAAATAAAGAGGTTCCACGTACAGCAAAGATTGTTCGATCGGAATTACTAATAAATTGCCTTGAATCGCCTTTGACCCCTGCCGATTCCACAGAGATATTTGTTCGGAAATCACCGGATCTTGGTTGATTAAAGCTTCTATCTGTTCCGGGCCGTAAACTAATCGCTGTTTGGGGAATTGATACAATAGCAATTTACCATAATCATCGTCATCCGATCGCCCTGCAATCCAAGCAATTAAATTATTACGACTGACTGGCGTAAATGGCAATAGCAAAATAAACTCTTCTGATGTTTCTGTCGGTAGTTTTGTAATCAAATAATACGGTTCTACGGGCTGCTGTTTGCCACCATAAATCTCATTAGGAACGCGCCACAAATCCTCCCGATTGTAAAATACCTGCGGATCTTCCATGTGATAAGTTAACAACCGTTCCGATTGAATGCTCAACAAATCTACGGGATATCTAATATGTTTGCGGAGTGCCGGAGGCATTTTGTCCAGGGGTTTGAAGAGTCCGGGAAAGATAGCCATCCAACTCTTAATAATCGGATCGGAAGGATTGCTAACGTAGAAGTTGACAGAGCCGTTGTAGGCGTCAATGACGACTTTTACCGGGTTGCGGATGTAGTTAAATTCATTGCTTCCTGGATCTGAATAAGGGTAGCGATCGCTCGCTGTATAGCCATCGATAATCCAGTAAAGATAGTTGGGAGATTTATCGTTTACCGAGGGTGAAGGTTTAATCTTGTTGCCAATTTTATCCGGTTTTTTTTCGATTTCGCCTTTGCTGAGATTGGCGTTTGCTACTACCAAATACGGGTCGGAATCGTAGCGCAAAAAAGGAGCGATCGCCCGGACTCTTTTGTTAATATTGCGGCGATAAAGTAACTTAGTTTCTGGTGTGAAATTGCGGGTTAGCGCCATTTGCCAATTTTTCAGATAACTCGCAAACAGCAAGCGCTTCCATACAGAGTCGATCGCAATTCCGCCCGTACCGCTGTAGGTATTGTAAACATTGTCTTGGCCGCTGGGATAGTCGAATTCCTTGACTTTTGTCGGTGCGATGGCGTCTGTATCGGTGACTTCGCCGTAGTAAATGCGCGGATAGCCGATCGGGATACTGGCCCGAATGCTATCTTTAGTGACATCTAAAACAGTATCTCCTGTCTGGGCTGTCACCCCAATATCCTTGACAAAATAATCGGGTAAACCGCCGGCACCGACTGTGTTTACGGGAGATAGAGTAAAGCCGTAACCGTGAGTGTACACGAGGTGTTCGTTTACCCAAGTTTGAGCTTCCGGCGCCACCGCTGTGTAATCTAATTCCCGCGCCGCCAGAATTACTTGCTGGCTTTCCACATCTCCCTTTTTTGCTGTGGCGTTTTTGATTGTATAGCGATCGATATCAGCATCAGGAAATGTATAATAAGGTCGAATTTGCTGTAACTGTCGGTTGGCTTGCAGCAGTGGCTGTTTGTCCCACAGCCGGATGTTGCTAATAGTAAGTTGATTTTTTTCTAAGTCTTGATATGTAAGTTTTCCGCCTGGATCGAAGGTTTTGATTTCAATTTTCTTGAGGTCAAAAGCTTGTTGAGTAAAGGCAATGCTGCGCTGGATGTAGGGCTGTTCGCGGGCTAGTTCGTTGGGTTTGACTATCAGTTGCTGCACGATTTTTGGCAGCAGCAAACCTAGAGATATACTTAAAGTTAAAAATGCTAAGATGATTTTTTTTAAGTTATTATTGTTGATGTTTAATTGGAAAACAGGCCAAAGCATGAAAAGTGCGATCGCCCCAGCCACCACACTCAAAAAGCCATAGACGGGAAGCCGCACTGTCACGTCAGCGTAACCAGCCCCGTAGGTAACGTCTCCGCGCGAGTACAGCAAGGTGTAACAGCCCAGCCAGTACCGGAGCGAGATGGCTACCATGCAAGCTGCTCCCAAGCCGTACAAGTGCCGCTGTTGCGATCGCGAAAACCCCAAAAATATCCCTTGACTCAGGCTGTTTCCAGACAGCAAATAGGTTAAAGTGCAAGATACTAAACCGTACACAGATACAACAGTCAGCCCGAAACTTAGTAATTCTAAGATGGGCAAGATAAATACATAAAAGCTAATATCTTGATTAAAAATCGGGTCGGTGATGTTAAAATTAGTAGGGTGGAAATAGTGTAAAAGTTTAGTCCAGCGACTAGCGGCAATTATCCCGATCGCCAAACTGAGCAAAAGAGCGATCGCCCGCAACCAAAAATCCGGCTTAATTGCTACAGCGAACATCATCCCCAGCAGCAAGCCCAACTGCCACCAATCAGACGATAGCTGCACCACGCCAACCTGGATTGACTTAAATCCGAAGTGAATTGGCGGCGCAGACAAACCCCCGACTATCCTAAAATCGCCGATGCTACCGGTGGCTAAGAGCCCGCAGTGAATTACTGTTAAACTGGCGATCGCACTTAATCCAAATATCGCCAACAACAGCCAGGGAAAGGCAATTTGAGATTTAGCAGCAGGTGATTGATCATTTTTCTTCGTGTTTTTGCCACTTGCGGGCGCGATTAACTGCCTAAAAACAGGTGATTTAATGTTTTCGGTGGGAAGTTGCAGGCGGCGGGCTAGGGCTAAATTTCCGAAGAAGAAGGCGGAAGATACCAAAAGTGCGATCGCGCCCAGCAACGCTTGAGTTTTCAGTTTTAACAGCAAAACCTCAAGATATCCAACTTCCTGATACCAGAGAATTTCTGCCGCAATCCGCGAGGAAAACTCAAAAACTAACCACAGCCCTACAAGCAATAGAATTAATTGATGAATTCGCTTAATAGTCATTAGTTGTTAGTTGTTAGTTGTTAGTTGTTAGTTGTTAGTTGTTAGTTGTTAGTTGTTAGTTGTTAGTTGTTAGTTGTTAGTTGTTAGTTGTTAGTTGTTAAACTGGTTCCCAGGCTCTGCCAGGGAACCGATATCGAGAGGCTCTGCCTCATCCAAAAATGGAGGCAGAACCTCCGAATCTGCGTTACCAAGCTCCAGCCTGGTAACAAGTAATATTTTTTGCGGTTACATCTCACATCTTGCCGCATTCTCAATAACAGGCAAGATGCCTGTTCCACAAAAAATAAATTTTCTTGTGGGATGGGCATCCTGCCCGTCCGTGAAAGGCTAGTTAAGAATGGTGCAAGATATCAGTTACATCGGAATTATACAGTGCTGTCCCCGCTCGCGCGACTCGCCAGCAGGGACAGCAATGCACAAAATGATCGTTCCAATGCAAACAGAAAGGATATAAAACCCTAAATTTGAGTTAAGAAACCCCATTACTTAATGAGCAAATGGGTAAGTCCTAATTACATTAAAAGCTGATGCAAAACATCACCAATGACAACTGTCAACTGTCAACTGTCAACTGTCAACTGTTAACTGTACTGCTGATTGACATCAACATCCAAATTAAACAGAGTTTGCAAAGTGTGCATCGCTTGTCGGCGCGCCTCAATATCCTGCTGCGCCCGCAACTGCACCATCGGATCGTGCAAAATCTTATTCACAATCCCTCTTGTTAAAGATTCAATCACATCTTGATGTTTCTCCGAAAACTCGGAACCCAGACGCGATAAAGCTTTTTCTAACTCTTGTTCTCGAATTAATTCGATCTTATCCCGCAAACAGCTAATGGTAGGAACAGTTTCTAGACTGCGCCACCAGACATCAAAAGCCTCGACTTCCTGTTCCAGCAAGCCCTCAGCTTCCATTGCCATTTTGCGGCGGCTTTCGTGATTTTGAGCTACCACTGCTTTCAAATCGTCCACATTAAACGACTTGACGTTAGCCAATTCCTTAGCATCCGAGTCAACGTTGCGCGGCACAGAAATGTCCACCAACATCAAAGGGCGATCGGGTTTTAAGACAGCTTCTAATTTAGCTTTATTTAACAGCGGATCTGTAGCGGCTGTACTGGTAAACACCAAGTCAGAATCCCCAATTACCTGCATCATGTCCGAGAGCAAATGCAAGTGCAGTGTAGCATCTTTAAACAAACCGGCCAATTCCTCAGCGCCTCGCATCGATCGATTGACGATCGCAATATGACTCGCTCCTTTCGACAGCAAATGCTGCACCAACAAGCGCGACATCTTCCCAGCACCGATAATTGCAATCCGGCTAGTTGCTAAATGCTGACCTTTTAATTGAGCTAATTCCGCCGCCGCTGAACTAATCGAAACCGCACCAGTACCAATGCTAGTTTCTGTGCGAACACGCTTCCCGGCTGTCAAAGCTTGCTTAAACAAACGTTCTAAAATTCTGCCAACACCTTTGTACTGCTGGGCGAGTTTGTGAGTTTGTTTCACCTGAGCCAAAATTTGTCCTTCTCCCAGCACCAAACTGTCGAGGCCCGCAGACACTCGCATCAAGTGCATCACCGCATCTTCGTGCAGCAAAATGAACAGGTGAGGGCGCAAAGACTGCAAAGGAAGTTTACTGCATTCCGAAAGGAACTGCATCACTTCTCGCACTCCCGGCTCTGACTCTGTGGTAACGATATAAATTTCTAAACGGTTGCAAGTGCTGAGGATTGCAACTTCTTGAATGTGGGGGTAGCCGCGCAATTGGGCGATCGCCGCTTCAATCTTTTGTTCTGGAATGCTGAGTTTTTCCCGAACTTCAACCGGCGCTGTTTTGTGGCTGAGACCTACGACTGCAATATTCATATCTGTCATTTGTCACTATTTATTTCTTAGTTATCTACAGTCACCTGTGATTAACTCTTAGTTTATCGCTAATTGCTAATCACTGGTGACTGTCAACGGTTAATAGTCAAAAATTAACATTTAAAATTTAACTGTTAACCGCTAACTAATGATTATTTCAATTGCAGAGATTTAGGCTGGTCAAACATATGGATTGTATCCACAAACCGAGCAGTCTTCGACTGAGAAGAAATAATCAAACTTTCAGTACGAGCGCCGCCACCAAAGAAGCGAACTCCTTCCATCAGCGTTCCGGGAGTAATTCCGCAAGCCGCAAACAGAACTGTTTCTCCAGATGCCAATTCTTCAGCATTGTAGATCTTGTCTGGATCTGTGATGCCCATTGATGTAAGTCGAGCGATATTGCTCTCTTTACTTTCACCGATCAAACCAGTTTTTACAACAGCCGGATCGTAAATTAACTGTCCTTGGAAGTGACCGCCCAAACAGCGCATGGCTGCTGCGGAAATCACACCTTCAGGTGCAGCACCAATACCCATCAGGGCGTGGATGTTGGAACCAGAAAACGCACAAGAAATCGCAGCAGAAACGTCGCCGTCGCTGATCAGTCGAACTCTTGCACCAGCTTGGCGAATTTCATTAATTAAATCTTTGTGACGAGGGCGATCCATCACCACAACCACCAAATCTTCAACACTACGGCCGAGACAATCAGAGATAATTTTGAGGTTTTCGGTTGGTGTCTTGCGAATATCTACATGATTTCTGGCAGCCGCAGGAGCAGCCAATTTGTTCATGTAGAAATCGGGAGCAGCAAACAAACCGCCTTTTTCAGAGATTGCCAAAACAGCCATCGAACCGTTTTGACCGTAAGCAACCAGGTTAGTACCTTCGCAAGGGTCAACAGCGATATCAATTTCGATCAATTCATCTATGTTGCAGACATCTTTAGCATCTTCACGAGTACAAATACCCACTTGTTCGCCGATGTAAAGCATGGGTGCGTCATCGCGTTCGCCTTCACCGATCACGATGCGGCCGCGCATATGAATTTTGTTCATCCGCTCGCGCATTGCTTCTACAGCCACTCTGTCGGCTTCATCTTTCTCGCCTTTGCCCATCAATCGAGCGGAGGCGATGGCTGCCTGCTCAACTACTTCGATAATCTCTAAACCGATTGCATTATCCACGAACTATATACTCCCAACTAAGTCTTGCGTGCCTTGTGCTTTTTGCACTCCCAGCCATCAAGTTTATCAGAGGCGGGGATCTGTGCGAGCGCAAGCAGTTGGTTTGTTTGTGTTAACTTTTACTTCTTTGAGACTGGGGCTGATAAATTGGGCAAAATAAGCTGAAGGCTCGATCGCCCGAATGCTTGACTCTTGCGATGGCGATCGTCCTACACAGGCGGGCCCGATCGTCCAAGAGCGGACTCTCGGAGGCGGAGGCGATCCCAGGCGTAAGTTGCGATAGTCATGGTAAATCAGGCGTCCCACAATCGAGATACACTCTAAGTGTATGAGCTGGGAGCAAGAAAAAATGATGATGAAAGCCCAAGATATTATGACAAAGGAAGTTGTCACCATTCGTGGTTCGGCAACGGTAGCTGAAGCAGTGGCGATGATGAACGAACTGTGTCTGCGCGCGCTAATTGTGGAACGCCGCCACGAACAAGACGCCTATGGCATAGTCACAGAAACGGATATTGTTTACAAAGTAACAGCCTACGGAGTAGACCCGCAAAAAGTCCGCGTCTTCGAGATTATGACCAAACCGTGCATCACGGTGAATCCCGACTTGGGCGTCGAATATGTGGCGAGGTTGTTCGCCAATACCCGCATCCGTCGAGCTCCGGTGATTAAGGACAAACTGCTGGGCATTATTTCGGTAACGGATATTTTGACAAAAAGTGATTTTGTTGAGAAGCCGAAGAGTGTTGTCTTTGAGGATGAAATTCAAAAGGCGATCGCCGATGCTAGAACAGTCTGTTCAGAGAAAGGTGCTACTTCTAAACAGTGCGCCGTAGCTTGGGACATCGTAGAGGAAATGCAGGCTGAGGCCGCTCACCAGCGATCGATCAAGCTTGAAAAAACGGCTTTTGATGAGTATTGCGAAGAGAATCCCGACGCGGCCGAAGCCCGGATGTACGACAGTTAATTTAGTCAGTTGACAGTTGACAGTTGACAGTTGACAGTTGACAGTTGACAGAAGGTAGAAAGCTGAATTTTTAATTATGCCTTCTACCATCTGCTTTCAAATACTAACGATCTCGCTGGTAAGCTTTAAAGTTTGTTTTGAAAGAGTTCAATAACCTGTTGCCACGCATCAGCAGCAGCTTCTCTGTATCCTATTATATTAGGATGGTGTGCTAAAAACGGGTACTTATCTACGAACAATCCACCAAAGAATCCATGTCCTGCATCGTATCGAAATACACGATGATTGATTTGATGTTTCTGTAATTCTGCCTCAATTTTTTGGTTTTCTTCCTGTGAAACCAATGTATCCTTCGTACCAAAAAATGTATAAATCGTGCCTTTGATTGCCGATGTGCGATCGATAGTTGGAGTATATTCTCCATAGCTAGAAGTTGTAATCCCCCCGCCATAAAACGAAGCAGTTGCTTTGATATCCTGTAAGGTTGCAGCCATATAAGCAATATGACCACCAAAGCAAAAACCAATGCAGCCAATAGAATCAGCTTTAACGTTGGGTAATGTGTTTAGATAGGCAATAGTTGCTTGAATATCGCTGAATATTTCCCAATATTTGACTTGTTGATAGTATTGCAACCCCAATTGGTAAGCTTCTGGACTATAACCAATATCTGGTTCGCTAAACCCAAATTCAAAACCGGGTGCAATACGTTGATACATCGCAGGTGCAATTGCTATGTATCCTTGTCGTGCTATCAATTCGGTAATATCCCGAATATTTTCATTAACACCAAAGATTTCGTGAAACACAATAACCGCAGCAAAAATTCCCTTTTCTACTGGTTGGGCTAAGTAAGCATCGATTTGTAAGTTGTTGTTAAGGATTTTGACTGTTGTGGTATTAATTTCGCGATTTTTCATTTGCTTTTTCCAGCTTCGCTCGTTCAGTTTTCTAATCCTGCTCATAGCTTAGAAAATTGGCGATTCTGAATTCTAGAAAAAAATTGCGGGATTTTGGTAGATTATTGCGATCGCCCTGACTGAAATTGTTTAGGTGTCATCCCCAGCAGGTGCTTGAAACATCGAGTCAAGTGACTTTGATCGCAAAATCCGACTCGCAAAGCAATATCTGCGATGCTCAGTTTGCTATCGCGTAACAGGTACTTGGCTTTGTCGATGCGGCGCTGCAAGATATACTGGTGAGGCGTCAAGCCCGTGCTTTGCTTGAACAGACGTAAAAAGTGATAAGGGCTGATTTGGGCGATCGCAGCAAGTTCAATTAGTTTTATCTCTTGATGAAGATGTTCGTTAATATATTCCCTCACCTGTTGCAGTTTGGGTTTAGATAATCCATCCGTATAGCTAGAAAGCCGAGGTTGTGTGGTGCAGTAATTCCGCAACAGGTGAATCGCTAATGCGGTTTTAAGACTATCAATCAGCAAATAACCGCCGATTTGTCCAAATTCTAATTCTTGTCTTAAAGCGCCGAATATCCCTTGAATCAGGATATCTTGTTCTTCCATGTAATGAGGAATGAGTTCAATGCGATCGCAATTTACCAAATCTTGACCCACTTGTTCCAGGAGTGTAGGGGCGATCGCCAAAATGGTAAACTCAGATAAAGTATTCCAATTGCAGCGCTGGGAAATACCCGCCGGAATCACCGCAATGTCTCCCTGATTCCGGGCTTCTGTTTTCAGCTTACCATCCAACCATCGTTCTCCCGATCGCTCTCCCGATACATCAAAAGCAGGACAATGGGCAATAACGTGCCATGTACCTTGATGTTCGGGCGTGTCAAACTGCGGCTGTTGATGGTGTTCGTAATAGATTTTATCCCATCCCGAACTTGTCAAGACAGCAGGCTGAGGCAACATAAAATCTGTTGCCTTTTCTTGGCTGAAATCAATCAGTTTTACCTCTGGTTCTGATGTTGTCATCTTTTATCGTTAGCGCACTGGTAGTCAGAAACCGGGTTTTTACGAGAATACTTGATGACAGTGGAGAAACTCGAAAAAACCCGGTTTCTTTAGTCGGATCCGAAAAATCTTAACTGTTTGGTTCAATCATACAAAACACGTTCAACTTATTTCCATCAAGATCCCGGAAATATCCCGCATAAAACCCCGGCAAAGCGTCTCTCGGCCCTGCTGCTCCTTCATCCTGAGCGCCAAGTGCGATCGCTTTGTTATAAACTAAGTTGACTTTTTCGGGACTGTCAACTTGAAGAGCTATCATTACTCCATTGCCAACAGTTGCTCGGTTACCATCAAATGGTTTTGTAATAGCAAGTCCTGGCATCTCTGGAGAAACGCTCCATGCGATAAATTGGTCGAATTCCATGAATCGTTGAGCGCCAATTTCAGCAAGCAAAGTATCATAAAAGTTGGCTGCACGTTCAAGATTGTTTGTGCCGATTGTAACGTATCCGATCATATTTTTTGTCCTTTCAGTGATGTTAAGATGAAGAAAAGTCTTTAAGAATATCACAACTGAGTTTAACTGTAATACTCCTCGACTTCTTAGTCTGCGGAGGCGGACTTCCTGTGTGTAGACGCGGTTTCACACCGCCGAGTTATAAGGGGATAGCTTGAATGCACTCAGGACTGTCTTTAGTTGGACTGTTGACGATCGCACTTACGGCATTTGCTATCATTGCTGCTGGATCGTAGGGCTTTAACAGTGGCAAAACTTCCTGAGCCTTGTCAACAGAAGGATCGAGCCATTGTTCCCAATCGCTTGCGGGGAGAATCACCGGCATTCGATCGTGCACGGGTTGCACTGTTTCGTTAGCAGCAGTAGTAATTATACTGCAAGATACAATGTTTTCTGCTTCGGCAGATTCCCAATTTTCCCACAAACCGGCAAACGCAAAAGGTTCGCTGTTTGTCATTGTAAAATAGTAAGGCTGTTTTTTCTTGCCCTGCGGTTGCCATTCGTAGAAGCCGTCAGCGATTATCAAACACCGCCTGTGCTTGATGGCGCTGCGAAAAGCAGGTTTTTCTGCTACTGTTTCCGATCGGGCATTAATCGTATGGCTGGCGATTTTCATATCTTTTGCCCAACTGGGAATCAAACCCCAGCGCATAAATTGAAACTGTCGCTGATTTTTTTCGGGAGAAACTGTGACGGTAGCAATTGATTGACTTGGGGCGATGTTGTATCGCGGTTTGATGTCGGGAATTTCCGAGAGTTTGAAGAATTCGGCGATGATTTTAGCTGGAGTATTTAACGTGAATCTGCCGCACATAATTTATAGTTGGTATTAACAAGAAAGTAGATTGCGATTTACCGTTGGGTGGGGGCGGGTTTTTGAGATTATTCGTATTAGGCCGAGATTGTTGGCGAACCCGCCCCTAGGAGACACTGCTAAATTGTGGAACATTTGCAGACAACCATTCGGCGCGCAACTTGTCAATAGCTAATTCTTTGAATTTAGCTTCTACTTCAATCCAAGGAGCATCATAATAGCAATTGGGCATATCTACAATCAAGTCGCTGTGGCGCGGATCTGCAAAAAATTCTTTGCCATTTGATATGTGGACTAATTGCCATTCAGGAACAGGCCAAGAAGTGCGGGCTGCTGCGAGCATTTCGGCAACGTTTGGATCGTTGTAACTTTCTAAATGTTCGTGAATGACGTGGTGGTGCGCGTCAAAAACCATTGCTACGCCTGTATCGAGACAAACGTCTAACAATTCCGACGAACTGTAGGCGTATTCGTCATTTTCAAAGGTTAAGCGCGATCGAATAGATTCGGGTAAGTCGCGGATGACTGATTTGAGTTGCGAAGTGCGATCGCCCTTACCGCCGTGAATGTTCATCAGTGCCCAGGGCGATCGGGGCTGTTGCAACATATCCATAATTAAAGCATGAGTCGCCAGAATTTTAATGCTGTTTTTCACAACATCCGGCTTGTCGGAACTGAGGACAACAAATTGATCGGGGTGGAACACCAAACGGATATTGAGGTCAATTGCCCGATCGCCAACTCTTCGCAATTCCTCATTCATCGAATCTAAAACTGTTTCCCCCAAATCTATATCTGCAAAAGGGAAGAGTGCAGAAGTCATGCGATACAATTTAATCCCATTGGCGTAGCAGAAATCAAGCGCTTTGTCAAGTCTTTTTAAGTTATCTGCATACAACTCGCGCAATACTTTTTCTTGTTCTATTTCTGTAAGTTGCAACAGCCGCTTCCGCGTGACTGTGCGGAAACGAACTGCATCGGAAGTCGTAATGCAGACCAATCCTAATTCAGGCTGTTTTTGACTTAATAACACTGGGTTAAGTTTGCTCATTTAAAATAATATCTATCTCTAATCTTACTTTAACATAGGTTTGTAGTCAGGACTAAAGTCCTGAATTTGGAGGGACTAAAGTCCCTAATACAAACCTGAATCTAACTACAGTTTCTAGTTTAGACTTAGTTGCTGCGGGCGATCGCCTATCTTAAGTCAGAGATGTGCTTAAGTACATCGCACAGCAGAAAGTGCGTATTACTCTGCCATAGATTCGAGCAGACGACCAACTACAGGGTCAATCTGCCAGTAATCCTTACCATCTTGCTTCTGATTTCCTAAATGCGAGACAAGACTGAGGAGTTCAGCCCATCTGAGAGTCTGCTTGACAACTTCAGGCGGTACATCATCAAGAACCTCAATTAATACCTCAATCGCGACTGCTTCTCCCCATTCAGCTAAAGTTCTCATCACCAGTTTTCTTTGAGGTTCGCAACCGTCAAAACCCATTGAATTAATTAATTTGTCAGATTTATTAAATTGATTCTTCAGTTGGGCCAAGGAATCTTGCCAGCAATGCGGATTAGCTTGAGCAAATTGATAGAATTCTTGCAGGAGGTTTGACCAATTCCCTGTAACTGCCGTAATCTTATTTCTAACTTCTAGTTTGCTCGGCAAATTGGCATCTTCCAACCAATGTCGCAGCGCGGCATCGTGCCAAGGTTTGAGACTTAAAAATCTCAGTTCCTTAAAGGAATCAAAACCTGTCCAATTATGAATAACTAACTGCCAAGCCTTCTGAGGATAGGCGACAAAAACAAGCTGGAGAAATGAGTCCTCTTTTTTCAATCTTTTGATTTTCTTAATTGCCTCATCAACCCAATCCTTACTCCAAGAAGTGGTGGCTGATACAACAACGAGCGTCGTGGTATCTTTCTTGCGACGGTTACTAATTTCTGTCAAACGCTGGCTGAAATCCGATCGATCTGAGAGATTTTCTAAATAGTGAACTTTGCAATCCTTCTTACTAAATGCTGCTTCCATAAAAACTCTCAAATCGTCAATTCCTGCGGCTTGGCACCCAAATATAATAGAGACACCGTACTCGCGGAGCAGAAGTTCTGATTCCTGTTTAACAGTTAAAGGACTGCGCTGGGAATCAGCTTTATTTTTAACCAAAAGAGGAGACCGAAAAGTAGCAGGTTCGTATTCATGTGGAGGTTCGCGGTGTCTCAGAAGTTCTGCTTCAATTTCTGGTTGCGTACCCATAAGCAAGGCTAAATTAGAATTTCTCAGAGTGAAGTAACCTGGATTGCTTTCTCGTAAAACTCCTAATCCTATCATTTCTTCTAGTAAAGCAAGAATTTCATCTTCCGATGACCTTCCCGCGAATCCGTCAGACCACCAATACAAGACTTGCTCGCGAATCCAAGATACAGAAAACCCATCCTCCATACCTGTTTCATTCTGCTGAGAACCATCAGCAATTGAGTAGGCAATTACTTCGTAGCGCGGATCGAGTCCCAGTGTCAACTTAAAGCGATCGCGAATATTATTGCGAAGGTCTTGACTTTGATAAGCTTCTTCTACATGGCGAGAAGTAATCACATAAGGCGGACTAATTTTAGGATCGAAAGTAGGGATATCTGGGTTAGTGATGTGCTTGAGTAGCTGCTCGCAATAAAGTTGAATCAAGCTCGGATAATAGTTAGTCTGCCACAGAATGCGCGGGATTAAATTTGGTGATTCAAAACGATAGCCAAGACTAGCCAGCGGACGTTCTACCAAAGCTGTTGCGGCTCGCATTTCACCATTATTCAGCAGAGGCCCAATGCAGATAGGCGCGCCAAAGTGAGCCAGCGGATGGTTTGCTTGTCTAGTGGTTCTCAGAACGTTGTGCAATCCGGCAAAGACCACCTTAAAACGTCGGTGAGTTTCCGTCATTAATTTTCTGAACTCATCGCAGCGCAGGAAATCCTCCTTACCATCAGCTTCCAAGAAATTATCTGCCTCATCCAACAACAGCAAAAAGCGCCGCTGATTGTCCGATTCTAGCCAACTTTTAATCCGCTGCAAGCTGCTTTCGCGGACGGAATTTCGCCGGTTGGTATCGGGAATTTTTAATTTATCCAATTCTTCGTTTAGTAGATGCCAAATCTTATCTAACAGTTGCTTGCGTCCAATTTCTTTGATATCCAAAAATAGGGCGTTCCTGCCCGCGTCGGTTGCGTGAAAAGTCCGGTGTACATATTTAAGCAAAACCGTTTTACCTAACTGGCGGCCTCCATAAATTAAACAAGAACCTTCTCGATCGATTATGGATTCCCGTTCTCGTACTCGCCCGTAAAACATCTCAGGGGGAACCTCTCCTGCTGCGGTTTTATACGGTTCTAGGAAAGTAAAGGGTAAGGTACAATCAAACAATACAGGTAGGCGTGTTTTTTGTTCTCCGCAAAGATAGAGCATCAGCACATCATCTATAACAATGAAAGTGCTCCGACGCTGCCGACATAAATCAGCCAAATCTCGGCGTCTCTTGACGGTCATTCGCCCAAAATGAAAGACGAAGACCGGCCCTCCAAGAGCAGTTTCTCCAACGGCATTGAGGAGATCCTGTTCGTTCGGTCTATCCCATACGCAAAGAATGCGGTAATGACCCTTCGCGGCTGAACCATAGGCAGACACAGGACAGCGATTTTGGTCAAATATCGGCTCAGCTTTAACGTCAATCCAGGTATTTTGTCCTGATTTTTTAAATGTAAGAGATGTTATGTTAAAACCGAGGTTGCTGAGAATTTGGCGAGCATCTTTCTCTGTGATTTCTTGCTTCCTTCCCTTGGCTGCAAACCAAGCGTCTAGCATTTCAGCGGCTTTTTTGGCTTGAGCCCCCTGCGGTATCTGGATTTTGGCGATACTTTTTCCTTTGGAAATATTGGGAATTAGCTCTTGCTTTTTTTGTCGATCGCGATCGCACTCCTCAAGCACTTTTTCGATCGCAGCATACTTATGCTCGAAGAAGTCTTTAAAAGCATCTCTCTTTTCCTCTGGTTCAGGAAGCGATCGCCGCTCTTGCAGCATAGATATATATTCCTTAGCCGTCAGGATATCGCCTTGCTCCAATACACTGCAAATTCTGGTATAATCAGCCTGATTTTCAACTTTTTTTCCTTGCTTATTTTCAGAATTTGGCAGCTCAATCTGAGTTGTGGTTGGCGGTTCTGTTGGTGGAATATCTGGGATATATTCAGGGGTTGGCTGCGCGATCGCCTCCTCTGTCAATACCGAGTTCAACTCTGCTACTGGTGGTTGTTCGACAACAGGAACAGTTTCAGATTCCGGCTCATCAACTAAGGAAGTTTCGTCTAAGTTATTGTTAGTAGAAACAGCAGGCAAATCTGGTATTGCTTCCGCCTGGATCATCAGTTTTCCTCTTACTGCTGCCATCGCCAGAGTTCTTCCAAATGATTCTGCTACGGCATCCTGTAAAGAAGCTAAATGCTCGTCATCTGCTTCTTCCCATTCTGAAATTAGTGTTAGAAGTTTGCAGAATGGATGATTGCCATCAGCCAAGATTTGGGTGTCGGGATGCAAGTCAGACTTGTGGGATTCGGAGATGGCGCGTTGAAGTTCGCGGGCTTTTTCCTGACATTCCAGCAATGACTGAAAATTGCTCTCTACTCGATGGGCGATCGCTAAAATTCGTTCCAGAACCCTCAAAGCAGAGTCGCGGACAAGGGCGATCGCACTTTTTTGCTTCTCGGCCAAATCCACACGCTCAAGTACAGACCTGATATCTGTTAAAGAACAAATTTCTTCAACTTTCAGCGTTGTCGATACTGCCAAATATTCAGCCACTTCTAGCACCTTGTCGCGAAGCTGAATAAACTTTTTATGGGACTCGTCAAGTTCTTGAATCAGCTTTTGAGATATAGGTATACCAGGGTTTAGCAACTTTCGACTCGCCTCTGACAGCCGTTTCTCTAATTGGGAAAAAACATCTTCTAGTGCGGTGAGTTGTTTGAGTAAGTCTGCTGAATTTTGTTTCATCGGTTTAATCGCTTTATTTAAGTCATTTTCTGTCAGTTCGGCAATGTGGAAATTATGCTCGTTCAAATTTGCATAGGTGAGATTGTTTTGACTTCCATCGGCACTTGACAGGTGAGTCTGAGCCAACTTTGTTTGTTCTATATTTGATTTTTCTATGAAATTGTTAAAAGGAATTAATGGTTCGGTCGTATTAGCTGTTTCAACTATTTTATCACGAACAGGCTCCAGTAAGAAAGTGTCGCGGCTGGGAGACAAGTTTTCTGAGATATTGAACTGTCTGGGCTGGCTCGGTTTGGCGATCGGTCTTTTTGTCTCAGTTTGATAAACTGGTGTAGGGCGAATATAATCTTTTAAAATGCTGTTGCGGTTGGGATGGCGCAATCTTAGTAAAGCCTTACCCTCAATTTGCCGAATCCGCTCGCGGGTAAGATTAAATATATTGCCGATTTCCTGTAGACTTTTCTCGCTGCCGTCATCCAATCCGAATCGCATCCGAATAATGTCACGTTGTCGAGGGGTAAGAGTATCTAAAACGCTTTCTAAATCTTCGGTAAACAATTTTTTAGATGCTTGTTCTTCTGGTGTTTCTCCATCGAATTCAATCAACTCTCCCAATGTACAGTCTTCATAATCACCCATTTTAGTATCTAAGGAAATGATAGATTTAGCCGATTGAATAACCAATCGCATTTTTACAATTGTCATCTCCATTTTAGTAGCGATTTCTTCTTCGGTAGGCTTGTGGCCGATTTCTTGAGAAAGCTGTTTGGTAGTTTTCTTAATCTTCGAGATAGTTTCATAAACGTGAACTGGTAGGCGGATAGTCCGCGATCGATCGGCAATAGCCCGCGTAATTGCCTGACGAATCCACCAATATGCGTGGGTAGAAAACCTGGTTCCCTTCGTGCAATCAAACTTTTCTACAGCCTTGATTAAACCGATATTTCCCTCCTGAATCAAGTCTAAGAAATCCAGCCCTCGATTTTGATATTTTTTAGCGATTGAGACTACCAGCCGCAAGTTAGACTCTACCATTTTGTCTTTAGCTTTTCGGCTCCCCTCTAACTCTAACTCAGCAATTTTACGAGCTAATTCAATTTCTTCGTAAGCTTTGAGCAGGGGAATTCGACAGATTTGTTGCAGGTAAACCCGAAGCGAATCTGACAGTATACGATCTTTTTTAAATTCGATGTTGTCAGGAATAGTTTTATGCCAAGCTTCATGAAATTCGTCAAAGTTGCTAAAGCCATGATTTTCATACAACTCTGTCAAAAAAATATTGAAGAGCATTTTTAAATGAGAGTTTGTCGGACTGGCGAATGGGATATCTTTAATATGTTTGACTTTTCCTAATACATCTTCAGATTCATTGCGTTTGTGTTGGCGACGGTTGATAATGGATAAAGTCAGAGTTTCTCCATGCTGAAAAAGAACGATCGCGGGAATCGGTAAAATTTTATTAATCTCGCGGATAATCCCGTCAAGTTGTTCTATAGTGTACGCACTCCTCCGCAGTGCGATCGCGAAAAACAAGTACGAAGTAAAAAAGGCACTCTCACCACTGCTAGTATCAAATTCGACAAACTGGTCATTATCTGCAATTTCTGTCCCGGTAAACTGGAAGAGAAAATCAACCGACAGCCATTCCTCTAAGAGAGCTTTTTGGGAGTTGAGCTTTTGATCTATGTCAAATTCGGCAATAAAATTCTCCGAACTATTAGGATAAAACGGAAGAGTTTTATCACTGCGGTATCCAAGAGTAAAGAACAAATTACGGGCGTTATCCGCTAGTTTTCCCTTTGCAAAACTACTTAAAGCTTGATTGATAGATGCTTTGGCTTGTTGTTCGCTGACGCTCATTTAATCACCAGCCAGGTAATCAGTTCAAAATCCGTTGTTGCTTTAACCTGATGCGCTTGCTCAACCAACACAGCACGGCGGCTAGACAGCAGATTGCCGATGCTCCGCTTCTTGTAAATATCTGCAATTGAATCAACGGCCAGCTTGAGCAAATCGTTATACAAACTCATATCAAATCCGTTATTAGTTTCTCGATCGAACAAATTGCACAACTCTTCATAGGGAACCGTACATCCCGCGCACAGCAACCGATATATTTCAAGTATTTGTTTGGGTTGAGCAAAACTCAATCGCACTTCCTTATTTTCGCGCACGTAAACTACAAAATATGGTTGCAGCGGGTTGACGGTTTTATTATCAAGAGAATCGCCTTTTTGTTTGAGGCAAAAAATTACGCCAGGAGCAATTATCGGGTACTCCGAGTTAGTTGGAACTACTGCATAAAGTCCTAAAGGAGCATCTTGGAGTAGTTTGCGGTTGCTCTCAATGTATTTGGCTAGTTCCATTCGGAAATCATCGAGAGTGAATTCCGTTAGGGCGACACTTTCGGTGAAATCTTCGATATCCAGCACCTCGTCTCTCAATCGCAGCAACTGCTTGTCGCGGTATTTCAAATCACTCTCAATTAGTTCTTGAATCTCCTTTACCTCCAGCAGATTATCTTCAAATGTACCAGCTATGTCCGCTAAAGCCATCCGTGCTTCTACTCGATTTTTCAGATTGATGTACTGATCCAGGTCCTCTGTCGGCCAAAAATTGATTAATTGTACGGTGTGATTGGGGCTACCAATGCGATCGCACCTACCGAACCGCTGGATAATTCGGACTGGGTTCCAGTGGATGTCGTAGTTAATCAGATAATCGCAATCTTGTAAATTTTGCCCTTCTGATATACAATCTGTGGCAATTAATAGGTCAATCTCGCCGTCTTGCCGCATAGATGGAATTTGGGCGCGTTTCTTGGCGAAAGGTGAAAAATTTGTCAGGACGTGATTGAACTCATTTTTGCCAAAGGTAGTCTGATTTTTCGCCGAACCACCAGTCACCAAAGCTAAGTTAATTTTCAAGTCTAATGTAGCCCACTCCCGCAATCCTTCGTAGAGATAGACTGCGGTATCTGCAAAGGCAGTAAAGACTAAAACCTTGCGATTTGGTTGACCATGCTTGTTAGTCGTAGGATGCTTGACTTTCTCGGCGATTAGTGATTTTAACTCAGCCAGCTTGGCATCGCGTTCAACAGAAATGCTTTGGGCAGAATTGTAGATTTGTTTAAGCTGTTTCTTGTCGTTTTTTAGGTCTTTTAACCAGGTTTCGACATCGAGGTGCAGCATTTTAACTTTTAGCTTGCCAACCTCCCACGCCGCTCGTAAATCCTCGTCTTCTTCTGCCTCAAACTCTAAATAGTTGAAATCAATTACCGCGTTTTCGTCTTGCCAATTCTTGAAGGATTCGAGTCGTTTTTGTAACTCGGATATTTTGTCAATAGTCCGCTGCATTGTGATAGCGAAGGAATTCACCGAGCTTTCCAGGCGTTTCAAAAAATTAACCTTTATCATGCCGATCAGAGAGCGTTCGCGATCGCTCTGTTTGAAGTTTTGCACTCTTTTATTTTCATAAGCCGAACGGTATGGCGGCAGGACATATTTTGAAGGGTTGAATAGGGAGAGTTGATATTTAGAAATTTCACTGTTAAGCTGTTCGTAGGACATGAACTCACCCTCTCGGTCAATCTCAGGAAATACCGAGATGGGTTTGAGCCGTTCTGGAAAGCCGCCTAATTGGGCGATCGCATCTTTGTAGTATTTTTGAATGTGTTTGCGCGATCGGGCGATCGTCAATTCGTCAAGCAGTTTGAAGAAAGCAGAACTTAGTTCTTCCAGGAGTTCGCTAGTTTTGCGATCGCGACTTTTCTTTGCCCACTTGGTAAATTTCCGCTGAGCATCAGCTAGTGTATCGCGCAGACTAACAATTCCCAGCGATTCCCTAAACGCAGCGTCGCTACCTTCTGTTATAAAATAAAGTTGATTCCGCAAATCCTTTAAATCATTGTTAACCGGAGTTGCTGATAAGAGTAGCACCTGAGTTTTGACACCGCTCTTGATAATATCATCCATCAGCCTTTCGTAACGGCTCTTTCTAATTAGATTGCCAGATTCGTCCCGTTTGCTCTTGATGTTGTTGCGGAAATTGTGCGATTCATCAATAACTACCAAGTCGTAGTTACCCCAATTAATCGTTGCTAAATTAATGTCCCCAGAGTAACCAGAGTCACGACTCAAGTCGGTGTGAGACAGGACTGTATAGTTGAAGCGGTCTTTAACCAAAGGATTGAGATCGCTATTGTTTTGTGCTAGATATACAGTCCAATTATCGCGGAGTTTTTTGGGACAAAGAACCAAAACTTTTTCATTGCGAAGTTCAAAATATTTAATCACCGCGAGAGCTTCAAATGTTTTACCTAAACCAACGCTGTCAGCAATAATACACCCGTTATATCGTCGGATTTTATTGATGGCTGCCTTAACTCCGTCTTTTTGAAATTCAAATAGAGATTTCCAGATTTCTGTATCAAATAGGTGTAGCTGTTCGCTGAGAATATCGCTTTTTTCTAGGTCATCGAGAAATGTCTCGAAGATATGAAACAGAGTTTTGTAGTAGATAAACTCAGGAGAATTATTCTGGTAAAGTTGCTCTAGATACAGCAGCACGTCTTGTGTGACATCTTCGATGAGTTCGGCATCATTCCAGAGTTCATCAAACCAGGCTTTAAGGTCGCGGGTATCCCGTTTACTATCTACTTCTAAATTGAGTTCAATATTGTTGTTTTTCCTACCTAATCCCAGTCCCCGCATGGTAAAATTAGAACTGCCCATAATAGCATTTTCAGTTCCGTTATGAGCAATGTGATACATTTTGCCGTGCAGTAAATTAGATTGCTTGACCGACCGTATCTGGACTTTTTTTTCAATCCATTCTGCACATTCTTTCGCAACCCGTTTTTGCTGCAACCGATTCTGTAGCTGCAAGCCCTGATCCTCAATTTGGAACGCCTTTTTATCGGTTTTACTGGGGTCAAGGGACTTGATGAAGCGCGGTTCACCAAACAAAAATTTCAAGCTTTTAATACCTAGAAGTTGTTCCTTCAAAGCATCAAAGGCATAAATTGTAAAGTAAGCAGAAACAATGGATAGGGTTGAGTTTTTCTCGACCTTGGCTTTCAAAAAATTGCCCACAGTTCCGCGATGACGGTTGTCTCTAATTGCCGACTTTGGGAGAGAAGAATCATGCTGTGACATAGCCTACCTTTATGCGGTTGTTGCATTAGGCTATATTCTACATCTTCCACGATTCTTAGGAACAGGCAAGATGCCTGTTCCACAACACATACTGATCTTGTACCACGATTCTCAAGAACAGGCAAGATGCCTGTTCCACAACACATACTGATCTTGTACCAATCATCCCCGCAAACGGCCAGACCTGAGAATGCTAATAATCAACCAAAAACCCAAAAAACTCGCCGCCCCAAACAAACCGTTGCTCAAAAAAGATAGTTGAGCAGTTTGCGCGTTAGAAGAGATAATTGCCGCTCCCATAATCAGCGAACCCACGACAATACTAAAAGAAAGTCGGTTGGCTGAATCCCCCAAAGTGCGACGCAGCGGGTCGAGTTCTTTTAGCGTCAAGTTCCACTTCAAAGTTTCGGAAGTAACTCGGTCTAAAAGCACTTCCACCTGTCGCGGAGATTGTAAAGATAAGCTTTTTAGATCCAAAGCAGTTCTCAGCAAAGCTTGCACCGGGTCTTCTCCTAATAACTGACGCCGAAACATATCGGTCATCAGCGGTTTGACCTGTTCTACAATATTAAATCTGGGATTAAAAGAACGCGCTACTCCTTCTAAATTAGCGAGAGTTTTTGCATACAAACCGAGATTACTGGGAAGCCTAATCTTATTTTTGCGAGTGATTTCCAGCACTTCATAAAAAATTTCCGACAAGTTCATTTGCGACAAGCTGACATTATAATACTTCCGCAGCATTCGAGCCAAATCGTTCTCTAGATTAGCTAAACTTGTAGGCTGAGCAAATTCTGCCATTTGCAATGTTAATTGAGCGCAGCGCTGAGCATCTAAATCGACAATTGACAGCAACATTTCTGTCAGATTCTGTTGGGTGCGCGGGTCTAATCTGCCGACCATGCCGCAGTCGAGCAAAGCTATCCGGCCGTCTTTGAGATAAAATAAGTTGCCTGGATGCGGGTCTGCGTGAAAGAAGCCGTCAATATATAACTGCTGGAAGAAAACGCGGCAAAGCAGGGTTGTAATTTCTTCGCGTTCGGCATTTATATCTCCTTTGTGGCGAATTCCTTGCAAATCGCCTGACAAAATTGGGACTCCGTTCAGCCACTCCATGACTAAGAGTTTTTTTGTAGTTAATTCCCAGTTAATTTCTGGGAGGACAACTTGTGTGGGATCAAACCAGCGACTTTTTGATAAATTGCGGCGCAGTTCGTCTGTGTAGCTGGCTTCTTGAATGAAGTCTAATTCTGCACGCAGGGCGATCGCAAATTCTTCTGCTAGGGCCACAATATCGTATTGTTGACCGAGGTCTGTCAGCATGACAAGTTCTGCTAAACCTCGGAGCACGGCGATGTCTTGTTCGATGACAATATCAATACCGGGGCGCTGAACTTTTAGGGCGACTTCGCGGCCGTCTTTTAAGGTAGCTTTGTGGGTTTGGGCGATCGAACCTGCGGCGATCGCCTGAGTGTTAAATTTGGAGAAGGTTTCTTCGATCGACTGTTTGAGTTCCTGGCGGACGATTGCTTCTACTTCCAACCATGATACGGGCGGCACTTCCGCTTGTAAAGAAGAGAGGGTTTCGATGTAAGCAGCGGGTAAAAGGTCGGGACGGGTACTCAACAATTGTCCCAATTTTACAAAAACTGGGCCTAATTCGACGAGGATGTTGCGGAGAACCGCTGGAGTTGGGAGACTGGGTGCGTCGGTTTTGCGGCCGGTGAGGAGACTTTTCATGTAGTCCCAACCGTTGCGGAAGACGACCTCTAGAATTTCTCCTTTGCGAGAAGTGTTTTGAACTAGGCTGAACACGTGGTGGCCTCCGGGTCGATCGGGTTTAAGGGCTATATAACTACTAGGATAGCGCTGTTAACCAAGCTGACCTTGGTCTTGAGGAATAACTTTGGTAGAAATAGCGGGAATGGGTGCAATTCCTGCTGGGGATAGCTGCGCCGCGCGTACTTTGGGGTGTGGGGGAGGGCGATGGCGTTCCGCCCCGCAAGCTACGGTTTTTGGCGGTGGCATTAATCCTCATGCTAATATTACAGTTAAACCAGACACGATCTTTTTATAATTAAAATTATTGAGTTGAAAAATTGTGTCAAAGACTTGAATTAGTAAGTTATTACAAGCCAAATTCTCAATGTGTTTCAAACCCAATAAAAAACATGATTGCCATCCAATCTCCTGCAACCTCGATCGAATTATCCATAGACTTAACTGACGAGCAATTTTTTCAGCTTTGTCAGAACAACCGCGATTATCAATTTGAACGTACAGTATCAGGGGAGTTAATTATTATGCCACCAACGGGCAGCGAAACTAGCAAGCGCAATATGGATCTATCGTATCAACTTCAAGCCTGGAGCAGGCAAAATAATCTAGGAGTTGCCTTTGACTCTTCTGGAGGTTTCACCCTCCGTAATGGTGCCGATCGCTCTCCTGATGCCTCTTGGGTCAAAAAAGAACGGTGGGATGCTTTAACACCGGAACAAAAAGACAGTTTTGCTCCTTTATGTCCCGATTTTGTAGTTGAGTTGCGCTCAAAGACTGATTCGTTGAAAAAGCTGCAAGATAAAATGCAAGAATATATAGATAACGGTGCGAGATTGGGTTGGTTAATTGACAGGCAAAATCGGCGGGTAGAAATTTATCGCCCCGGTCAAGATGTGGAAATTCTCCAAAATCCTGCCACTCTTTCAGGGGAAGATGTACTGCCGGGTTTTGTGTTGGATTTAGTAGAAATTATGTAATTCTAGAATTATAGATATCGAGTAAGGACACGGCAGTGCCGTGTCCCTACGGAATTAGTTACAGTAAATCTTTCAATTTCTCATCTTCTCCCAATACTTTAATCACCTGTTTTATCTCCTGCGTCCTGTCTTTTTTCACAATCAAAGTCACATTACCATCTCTGACAACGACGACATCTTCTAAACCGATGGTGACGATGACTTCATTCTCATCCGCTGCATAGAAAATAGCGTCTTTGGTATCAATTCCGATGTGTTTTGCTAACTCGACATTCGGCTTGTCTCCTTGCAACAAACGGGCGATCGCATTCCAGTCACCCAAATCGTCCCAACTAAAGCCTACAGGTAATACACAGGCTTTTTGCGTCTTCTCCATCAGCGCGTAATCGATGCTAATTTTCGGCAATTCCGAGTAAGCAGCAGCGCCTTTTGCTTCCAAAGCTGCCATCATTTCCGGCACATGATTTCGCAATTCTGTCAAGACAGTGCCAACTTTAAATACAAAGATTCCGCCATTCCAACTAAACTTGCCGCTGGCTACAAATTCCTCGGCGGTGGCGCGATCGGGCTTTTCTGTAAACCTAGCCACACGATAGGCCGGAAAACCGCCAAAACTGCCAATTTCCTCGCCTTGTTCGATGTAGCCGTAACCAGTAGAAGCATAACTCGGCTTGACTCCCAAAGTGGCGATCGCACTTTCCTTTGTCGCCAATTCAGCCGCCGCCTCCAAAGTCTTGACAAACTCCTCCGGTTCCCCAATCCAGTGATCCGCCGGGAAAAACCCGACAACCGCATCCTCACCGTAACGTTTCGCAATTTCGATCGCACTCCAAGCCACCGCCGGCGCAGTATCCCGGCCTTCCGGTTCCGCCAGCAAATTCTCAGGAGGTAGCAGCGGCAATTGTTCCCGCACTCCGTCGGCCAGCATTTCCGATGTTACTACCCACAAATCTTCCCAGCCGTTACCTAATGTTAATAGTCGATCGGCTGTAGCTTGCAGCAAACTCTTGCCGCTACCGTCGAGACTGAGAAACTGTTTGGGGCGCTGCTTGCGACTCAGCGGCCAAAAACGTTCGCCTTTACCGCCGGCCAGAATCACAGGAATTAAGGTTCTACTCATGGTTTAAAGTTTAAACAATTGATGTCTATATTTTAAATTCTACCTTCTATCTTCCACCTGTCACTTTGTCAATCCAATTAGCATAAAATGATACCCGCGTGTCGCCGGAAATTTCGCCAAAACTGCCATTATCGTCAATTTTATCAATATCGCCGATATTTGTTTTGAAAAATCCGCGATCGCTATAACCCCAAGAACTAATCCCCGCAATTTTCCCGTCCACAAACGAAGGCCCGCCCGAATCTCCGCTAGCCGTAGCTATTTCATTTTTCCCCAAACCGCGATCGGCTAATTTAGGAAAATGCCTCCCCAAACTATCGTGTTCGGCGGTTCCGTCATCAAAATCAAAAATTAACTGACTCCCCAAGACTAATTCAGACATATCAGATTCAGTAGAACTTTTGAATATTTCGCCTAGTGCATCGTAGCGGTTTTGACCTCCATATCGTTTCGCCTCAGAATTAGAATTCTCATTTTGTCCTTTATTACCCAGGCCGATATATCCATAGCCAATTTTTGTAAACACCTTGCCAATTTCATTTTTATTCCTGTTAATTTCGTACTGTTCCACAGTACGCGGTGCGGTTTTTTTAAGCTTTAAAATAGCAATATCGTTTCCGACTTCTGATTCGTAACCAGTCCATCCCGGATGGATATAATAGTTGCTAACAGGGATAGTAACTTGACCGCTGGGCAATTTAAAAGTTGCCGTTACAGCAGTTCCAGCAGGAACCTTGACCCCGCCTTCATTGAGGCAGTGGGCGGCCGTGAGTACGTACAATCCTCCGGTTAACACCGAACCCGTACACTGCACCGGTTCGAGGTAGGCGACACCTGTATATCGCTCTAAAGCTAGGGGTTTGCGGGAACTGCTATCGCCAAAAGCACTAATTATCGATCGCCCTGCTTCGGCTGCTTCTAAAACTAAAAGTACAGTCAAAACTGTCATTAATAATATTTTTATAATTTGCTTCATTTGATGCTGTTGATAATTCGTGAAAAAATTAGGATAGTTTGCGATCGCACTCCGACTCAAGAAACCGGGTTTTTGGCAGAATTACGGGCTGTAACCAATAATTTTGGTGAAAAAACCCGGTTTCTGGCTACCCGTTCGTCAGAGTCGAGAAACCGGGTTTTTGGCAGAATTCAGCCCTGCAACGATATATTTTGGTGAAAAACCGGGTTTCTGGCTACCCGTTCGTCCTATATAAAATTGCGTAAGTCCTGAATAGGCGATTAGCTATTAGGAATGAGAATTAAATAACTTACACAAGTTTGTGGGGTGTCCCGCCCGCTCTTTTTGGACGGGCGGGACGCCCATCCCACAATAACAATAAAAATTGTAACTTATTTAATTCGCGATCCTTAGCTATTTATTGGACAATTCGATGTTAAGTTCGTTCACGACACGGCGCTTGAGCGGGAGCGATTTTTCTCTAGGAAGCAAGTCGAATACTTTCCGAAAGGCATCATCTACCTTCTCAAAAGGTATTTGTCCTTTTTCATTAAAAACTACTTTTCCCGATTGGTCGAGGATGACAGTTTGAGGTACGAAACCTTCGTAATAATGACCGGGTTCGGTTATTTTTGGTGACGGTTGCGAAGGCAAAGAGTCAATGCTTATCGGCATAAAATCTGCTTCGCGGCCGTAAAATTCCTGGAGGTTTGAGACAACGATCGCGTATTGCTTGGAGTCGCTACTGTCGTCAGTGTAAAAAACTAACAATGCGGGTTTTTTGCGGTTGAAAGAATCTGTGAGCTTGACTTTAGGAGGAACGAGGGAACCGTTGCCGGCGTAGAGAGCGAAGATGGTGCCGTCGAAGCGATCGTCCGTGAGTGTTGCGAAGGCGGGCGGCTGACCGGTGAGCAGTATCAAGCTAAGTGCGATCGCCACAGTTAAAAGACTAGCAGACACGATTCGCCGCAGCCAGCGTTTGCCTGAAGCTGCAATCAAAATTAATTTTTGGGAATCAGAAAATATCATAGGTGGTTGGCAGTTGCTGTAAAGTGGCGAAAAAGCGTGCAAAACATTATTAAGTTTATCAGCAAATGCCTGTATTTACAGTTGAGTAGGTTAAATTGGTTTTTGACAAACTATTTTAATCTGCTTTTATTGGCGATCGACAACACTATGGGTAGGGATACGGTACTGCCCATTGGTTTCAACTTAAGACTAAAACCCTTGATAAATCTCGCTTTTAGTCGAGTCTAGATCCCCCTAAATCCCCCTTAAAAAGGGGGACTTTGAGTAATTTCTTGTCCCCCCCTTAAGAAGGGGGGCTAGGGGGGATCTGAGTTTTATAGTCAAACAGCAATCTCTGACTACGTTTGAGTCTTAAGTTGACACTCCTTTGGTACTGCCGCGTTCCTACAGATATCCCGTACAATCCACGGGATTTGATATCAACCGATCGCTGGTGACTGACAGATAGAAACTGACAACTAGGAACTGACAACAAATGATGATTGCTTTGCTTCACTTATTCGCGCAAACGCCCGTTGCTGAGGCTTCCGGGCCAGCTCAAATTAATATCTTACAGGCTATTGTTTTAGGCATTGTCCAAGGATTAACGGAATTTTTGCCAATTAGCAGCAGCGCTCATTTAAAAGTCGTGCCTTTAGCCCTCGGCTGGGCCGATCCGGGTGTTGCTTATACTGCTGTCATTCAATTAGGCAGCATTGTGGCAGTGCTGTGGTATTTTTGGAAAGACTTAACAAATATAGCTATTGGTGGATTTAAAGCTATTAGGCGCTCAGACTACGAATCCCAAGAGTTTCGGATGGCGCTGGGGATTGGTTTGGGAACTATACCAATTATATTTTTTGGATTGTTAATCAAGATATTGGTGCCAGATTTTGATAAATCACCGCTGCGGAGTTTGGGAGCGATCGCGATTGCTTCGATCGTGATGTCGCTGCTGTTAGCGATCGCCGAAAAAACTGGCAAGCGCGAACGGGATTACGAAAAATTAGATATCAAAGATGGTATTTTAATGGGATTAGCTCAAGCAATGGCAATAATTCCTGGTGTTTCGCGATCGGGTTCTACCCTAACAGCAGGATTGTTCCTCGGATTGCAAAGAGCCGCCGCCGCCCGATTTTCTTTCTTGTTAGGAATTCCGGCAATTACTCTGGCTGGTTTAGTCGAATTGAAAAGTGCTTTGGGTGAAGGCGCCAGCGACGCTGGAGTTGTAGCTTTGATAGTCGGAACAATTTCAGCTTTTATTTTTTCCTATATTTCGATCGCCTGGCTGATGAAGTTCCTGCAAACTCAGAATACGTGGGTGTTTGTGTGGTACCGGCTGGCCTTTGGCGTGGCGATTTTAACTGCTCTCGCAGGTGGTGTATTACAAAATCCACAAGGATAAGATAAATTTTGTAGGAGTGGCAAAAGTCACTCCTACTATACCCGCTAGTCAGAAAAAATGACAGAATTTAACTATGACCGCATATCACGAATCCATCATCGACCAGTTCACCCGTCAAGCTGTACCATTCTCTAACTTGTACGGCCACACAAATCAAGAATCTCTCGATTTACTGATGAAGATGGCAAGCATATCTGACAAGGATACAGTTCTAGATGTGGCTTGCGGCCCGGGTATTGTGGCTTGTGCTTTTGCGGCAGTTTCCAATCGCGTTACGGGCATCGATTTAACACCGGCAATGCTAGAACAAGCCCAGATTTTGGCAGAGCAAAAAAACTTGACTAATCTCTCGTGGCTGCAAGGCGATATCGAAACGCTACCGTTTCCCGATGATAGTTTTTCCATTGTGCTGAGTCGTTACGCTTTCCATCACTTCTTGCAGCCCGATGTTGTGCTGTCGGAGATGGTTCGGGTGTGTCGCGCGGGCGATCGCATTTTGATTGCTGATGTGGCAATGCCACCGGAAAAAGTTGATGCTTACAACTATATTGAGAAGCTGCGCGATCCATCTCATACTCGCGCCTTGACTCTGGAAGAGTTGCCGAAATTAGTCGCAGATGCGAATCTGCAAAATGTCAAATTAGCATTTTATAAGGTAGAATTGGAGCTAGAACAGCAGTTAGCTGCTTCTTTCCCCAACCCCGGCGATGACGATAAGCTGCGACAACTTTTTAGAGAAGATATTGGTGTTGACAGTCTGGGGATTGGCGTACATTTTCGAGGCGATGCAATTCATTATGCGGTTCCCATCGCTGCGATCGTTGGCGAAAAAGCAAAGTTATATAGCAATCCTAAATGATTTAAATCAATTTGTAGGGGTAGTGGATGGTGCGTGCCTACCCCATTGATTTTCTAAATATAATGTGCGTCGCCAGTAATAACTCTCGCTGCTACAACTATTAAGTCCAGGTACGTTGTTGCGCTTTAGCGCTCTTTCCAATATCCCAAAAAGAGCGCCCAAGCGCAACAACGTACGGGAGCATCCCACTTTTTGACTAAGTAGAAACACCTAGCTTGATGTCATTATTTAAATACGCACATCTCAGTCTTAAAATTTGAGGCACATTTTTTT
>NZ_JAEQCX010000216.1:0-3108 GCF_020738035.1 Microcoleus sp. PH2017_28_MFU_U_A | reverse complement strand
TTTTGGACGATCGCAATAATTCTCTCAGTTGACCATTTTGACTATATGATACTACTATTGCTTACTACTGCTTACAAACTTAATAAAGTTTTATAATACCGTCTTTTAGGGAAATTTGATCGAAAATTTCGCTGGAAAATCATGGCGGGCGATCGGGCCCGGTGGTGTTGCTGCTCGATCGAGACCGCCAAACTGTAAAATGAACGCTTGTATATAAGTTATGTAGAGCAGGAGAACAATTTCAGTGGCAATAGAAGTAGGTCAGAGAGTTAAGGTACGCCGTCTCAGAGATCGGATACCTGCAAATATGGTGGGCAAGATAAAGGAAAATCCAGTAGGCACTGTTGACGGATTCAGAATGGTTGATGGCAGCGGAGTAGGCGTGGTTGTCAAGTTTGACGGTTTTGCGACTTGGTTCTTTGAAGATGAGCTAGAAGCAGTTTAGTAGAAGGCCGTTGTCAGTGGGCAGTGGGCAGTTGTTAGTTGTCAGTTGTCAGTTGTTATTGGTAGCAGCTAACAACTCACACATCAGGAATCAGAAAGAACAACTACCTACTGCCCACTGCCCACAGCCCACTAACCACTGACAACTACCCACTGACAACTGACAACTCTGGCTGAAGGTTGCGCTTAAATGTTAAGTAGTAAGCTTTGGCACTGAGAACAGAAAATGGCTTTGATTTTGACATTTTTGGGCAAAGGCGGCACTGGCCGCAGCACGATCGCGATCGCAACAGCTAAAAAATATGCGGCTCAAGGCAAGCGAGTTCTGCTACTCGGCCAAGATCCGGGGCCTGCATTGGGTATTCTGCTAGGGGTTCCCCTGACTCCCACGCCACAGGAAATCGCCCCCAACTTCAAAGCAGTTCAGGTGAACAGCGCGCCGCTGCTAGAACGCAGGTGGGACGAAATTAAACAACTAGAAGCTCAATATGTCCGCACTCCGTTTTTCAAGCAGATTTACGGGCAAGAATTGGGAGTGTTACCTGGGATGGACAGCGCGCTGGCGTTGAATGAACTTCGGGAATACGACGACAGCAAACAATATGATGTCATTGTGTATGACGGCAGCGGCGGCATGGATACGCTGCGGATGTTGGGAATGCCGGAAATTTTGAGCTGGTACATCCGTCGCTTCCGCCAAGCGTTGGTAGATTCGGATTTGGGGAAAGCTTTGTCGCCTTTTATTCAACCGGTTGTCAGTACCGTGTTGACGGTGGATATGTCGGGAGACAATGCTTTTCAATCTACCAAGCAAGTCGATAATCTGTTGGATAAGGGTAAGGAAGCGCTGGCAGATCCGAACCGCACCGCCGCTTATTTGGTGACGACTGGGGATGCAAGTGCGATCGGCACTGCGCGCTATTTGTGGGGAAGTTCTCAACAAATTGGTTTAACTGTCGGCGGTGTGATTGTCAATCAAGCACCGCTTACAGAAACGATTGCTGCTGATTTCGATCCTTTGACAGCAGTTTCTGTGCCGGCCCACAGCGATAATAATTGGCAGCCGTTAATTGATGCTTTGCCAGATTTTTCTGAAGCTGGGAAAGCTCCTAAACCGATTAACATCAACACTGCACAGCGTCTAGTTAGTTTGTTTTTGCCTGGGTTTGACAAGAAAGAAATTAAATTGATTCAATCCGGGCCGGAAGTGACGATCGAAGCGGGCGATCAGCGGCGCAATATCTTGCTTCCTCCGGCGCTAACTGGAAAATCTGTCACAGGTGCTAAATTCCAGAATGGTTACTTGATTATTTCTTTTTAGCAGTTAAGTTGTTCGGGATTTTGGGTAAATTTTGGAACGGGCAAGATGCCCGTTCCACATTATTTTTATTAGTAGTTGTATGGGGTACGTTGTTGGGCTTGGGCCCTATACGTTTAAATGGTTATATAAGCTGTCAGTCATACCTCATCTTTCCGAGAAAGGCTATAATTTAGGGATTTTTCATGGATCCGCACCCTACGACCACAAACACTGAAAATTATCGATAAATCTTGGAAAATACGATCGCCCGCAGTGCGTCTATAATATAAAATCATTAGCAAATTTGGGAAAACAGCAATGGTTAGACAACTGCAATCTCCCGACCAACAAAACATCGTATACCCTGACGATAACGGAGAACCAATGTCAGACAATACTGAGCAGTTTCGATTAATCGTTTGGATTAAGGAAAATTCCGAACTATTGTTTGCGAATGACCCGAATGTTTTCGTAGCCGGCGACTTGCTTTGGTATCCCGTTGAAAGAAATAATAAACTTTGCCAAGCACCAGATGTGATGGTAGTTTTTGGTAGACCAAAAGGATATCGAGGTTCCTATCAACAGTGGAATGAAGATAATATTCCGCCGCAAGTCGTTTTTGAAATTTGGTCGCCGGGAAATCGGCCTGCTCCGATGATTCAAAAGTTCAAATTTTACGAACGTTACGGCGTGGAAGAATACTATTTGTACGACCCACAAACATTAGAATTGACAGGATGGCAGCGGGTTGAGGAAGAGTTAGAGGCGATCGAACAAATAGACGGTTGGATCAGTCCGAGATTGGGCGTGCGGTTCCAATTATCTGAAACCGGACTCGAAATGTTCGGGCCAAACGGAGAAGCATTTATGAGTTTTGTGGAACTCGCTCAACTGCGGCGCCAAGCGGAAGCACAAGCGACTGAAGCAGAGCAACTGCGACAACAAGCAGAGGAACGGGCGACTGAGGCTGAAACTTTGCTCGAGCAAGAACGATCGCGATCGCAAGCCTTAGAAGCTCAACTCCGAGCAATGGGAATCGATCCAAATCAATTGCAATAGATGATTGGGCAATTTAAACGCCGATTTAAATCGCGTACATAATCTCCGTAGATACTGTCTTGACCTGTCAAGGGGTGGCGATCGCATAATTAGGGCTTGCTGAAAAAGTCAGAAAACAGCATTTAGAAAGATGAGTGAATTTGAGATCGCCTCGACAATATAAGTTGTGTTAATTTTATGATGGCAAAACATAGCTTTTACCAATGATTTAAGCCAAAAAACATCAAAAAAGGTTTTTGTTATGAAATAGACAGAAAAAAAGCCAAAAAGCCTGCCGTACCCTGGCAGAAAGATTCATCACCAGA
>NZ_JAEQCX010000089.1:0-34207 GCF_020738035.1 Microcoleus sp. PH2017_28_MFU_U_A | reverse complement strand
TTGTATTACCAAATTCCGTAGGAGCGGGTTGATCAACCATCTATAATTACCATCCCAAATATTAATAAACCCGCCCCCACCCAACCAAAAAATTGGATGACAATAATCTCAGAAACCGGGTTTCTTCCTATACTTCTCGTACTTACCCCAAATTTGTCGAAGAAACCCGGTTTCTCGCCACCTACAAACATTTGATGTTCTTCCAGTTCGCTTGACAACAAACGAAACTTTATCTAGCACCGCATATTATTTTTCAGACTTTGTTTCCTGGGTTTGCGATTGAATCACCGCACTCCAATCATCATCATTATTAACAACAGCTTCCAGATGTTGGTGTCCTTCCCCATCACTTTTAGCCGCTGTTTCCAACTCTTTGCTAAGAGTAGAATCTGCCATTGCTTTACGCAATTTTAGCTTCTTTTCCTCATAAGCTTGTTGCTCAGCCGCCGACATTGCCGATCGCGCTGCTTGACCCACCGTACTCGCCCACATCTCGCTCTGGGCGCCGTTTCCAGGCGGAATACTGCCGATTTCTGCGATCCAAGCATCCCGCAAACTTTCCATTTCTTCCCGTTTTGGGAATTTAAAAGTTTGCACCCGCACAAAAGCACAATTTTCCGCGCCGTTTTGGGCAATGTGACCGTTGATTGAAAGCAGAATGTTTCGCGAATAACCTACATATTGAGTGTTGCGAGAAGAGTCCGTGACAGCGTAAACACCGGCAACTTTCGCATTACTTGCTATCATCCGCCAAGTATCGATCGACATTACTTGCGTACCGTCATTTTCTAATTCAGAAATAGCAGTCGATGCGCTATGTTCTGAGTCGGAACTGTATAAAAAATTGTGCAGTCCTTCATGGGCGACAGGTACGTTTTGATGTTCAATTGCTACGTCTCGATCGGCATTCACTTGATTAGCTTCCATAAAACTCAATTCCTCACAAAGGGGTAATTTTACTAATTAAATCTGTCGTATTATAAGCTACTCTGCATTCAAATTATATATCAAGAAATTATCAAAATCTTGTGGGGCGATACTCAGAGCATCACCCCAAATATGCAACTTAAATGCGTAACAGCTTATCAGTGAAGTTTCTAACTTGCTGCAATTTGTTGCAATTCTTCATCAGTCAATTTAACTTCGATCGCCTTTACGGAGTCCTCAATGCTCGATAATTTTGTAGCCCCGGGAATCGGAACGACACAGGGCGATTTTGCCATCAACCAAGCTAATACTATACAGTAAACTGAAACGTTTTTTTCGGCAGCTAATTTGGCGATCGCAGGCATATCTTGCAAGCTAGTGGCCCGACGGCTTCCCCCCAAAGGACTCCAGGGGAAAAATGTCAGTTTTTCGGCTTCGCAATATTCCAGTACACCGTCGGATTCCGGCTGTCTGTGCCACGGATTGTACTGATTCTGCACCGAGACAATTTCTACTGTATCGCGGGCGCGTTTGATCTGCTCTACAGAAAAGTTGGAAACTCCGATAAATCGAACCATTCCTGCTTCTACTGCTTCTTTTGCGGGTGCTAGGGCTGCTTCGATTGTATAGGCTGGATCGGGCGAGTGATATTGCCAAAGGTCGATCGGCTTTTGGCCTCCCAAAGCTTCAAAACTTTCGTGAATTGCTTGACGTAAATGGTGGGGATTACCGTTGCGCGTCCAGGCACCTTGAGGGCGCATTAAACCACCTTTCGTTGCCACAGTAACAGCCCGAATATCTCCCGTATACTCTTGCAAAGCTTTGGCAATCAAATGCTCGTTGTGGTGTTTGTCAGATTCATCTTGGCAATAAGAATCTGCGGTGTCAATCAGAGTAACGCCCAAATCGAGGGCGCGGTGAATTACCGCAATTGATTCCGCTTCTGGCGGCCGGCCGCTTAACGACATAGGCATACCACCCAGACCGATCGCACTGATATTAAAATTACTGTTGCCCAGTTTTTTTCTTTTCATTCGTTGGCCCTCGTTTGCGTAGTTGATTGAGAGTTTAGATTTCAAGGATATGTAGAAATTTTACTGTTTTTTTGAGAATATAACTAGATAGGGGAAAAAATATTTATCCGTCCGCTGTACTGCATTCAAACTGTATATTTTCATGTACTATTCCCGACTGGTCAAACCTTCTCTCGTTGGGATCATCTCAGTTTTGTAAAAAGCATTTTTTTATTGTAGTGCTGTCCCCGCTCGCGTATTGTACAACACGCGAGCGGGGACAGCACTGTAAATGCAAAACTGAGATGATCCCTCTCTCGTTTTTCACCACAAATAATTGGTTTAAAACGGGAACCCCGATCGGGAGAAATCAAAAAAAGACGATTCATTACTCCAATCCTCTTCCTTCCAGCTTAAGCGCTGTCAACTGTCAACTGTCAACTGAATGAATCAACTCGAAGCGCTGGTGTAAAAGCGGAGTGCAAATTGCCAGAAGTACCGGGAGAAAAATAAAAGCCCGATCGCCAAAATTCCCGCCCCTGCGATCCAAACCATGTCACCTCTGCCCAGCATGGCTTCTGCCGGCACAGTAGTCAAGAAGGCAACGGGCACTACAAAAGTGAAGAAAAATCGATAAGCTGCGGGATAAGCTGCCATCGGAAATCTACCCGCTTCTAACAATCCTCTCAGGACTTCGGTAACGTTATAAATCTTGACAAACCAAATGCTGGTTGCACCCAGCATAAACCAAATACTGTAAAGAGTAATAGTGCCAAATAACAACGGTATTGCTGTTAAAAAATAGTTGCCTATTCCTACTCCCAATTTATTAGCAGCATACAGCAGCAATACGGTGCCGAAGATTAAATCCGGGATTCCCCAAGGGGAAACAGTGTTTGCAGATAGCCAGAATTGGGAACTGATGGGTTTGAGGAGGACAAAATCGAGAGTACCTTGCTGGACTCGATCGACAATACGGCTGAGGTTGGGCGCCAGAAAAGTTGACGAAAACCCCTGCAAAACCGTAAAAATGCCGAGTACAACTAAAGCTTCTTCCCACGAATAGCCAGAAAAGCTGTAGCCAGTACGGTAAAACAGCGACAGGCCAAACCAACTACCAGCAAGGTTTCCGAGGCTGCTGAGGGTTGCGAGGACAAAGTTGATCCGGTATTCGAGCTCCGCTGCGATCGCTGCACCCCAGAACAATTTCAGTACGTGCAAATATCGTCCCATGTTTATCGCCATTTTTTTCCGTTGAAATACTTAAATTCCTTCATATTTTAAAGGTTGTGTGAAGCTAAATGCTGTACGGACACCTTATTTCATTATAACTTTAAGTTATTGGTACTGCATACTTAAGTAATTTTACTGAGCCAAATTATTAAGTTTTTTAACAAATTTTCAGTAAGATTTACAATTTATTGATTTAAGTCAATTTCAGGCTGATACTTTCTGCCACTTATTAAGCAGGATTCATCTTTAAACACAAATAATCGCTTGATACATTTGAAATACTAATATGTTACAATACTTCATATTATAAAATTTTAAAAATCATCTACCTATATCCCAAAGAGACGATTAGGATGGTGCATACGTACTCACGAGGAATAGGTAACGAGGAATAAGGAGAAATACGTAACCCTACTTACCAAGCTCGATTTCATAACATTGACTTAAGTAACAACACGTAAGGGAACAAAAACATGGATGCTTTAACTTTATCCAGACTGGGCGTCAAACACACCAAGAGTGCAGTAGCCGAATCGCTGCGGATCAATACAGGGCTAGACATGACAACCCCAGTTACTTTTTACGGGATTGTCAACGAGCACTGCAACGTGAAATGCCGTCAATGCGAGTATTGGCGCCTCAAAGAATATAAAGACGAAATGACGATCGAAGATTGGCAAAATGCCCTGTTGAGTGTCAAAGAATTTATCGGCGAATTTTCCATCAACTTTAGCGGTGGCGAACCTTATATTAAGAAAGGTTTTCTAGACTTGCTGACATTTGCCAACAAAAATGGCATCCACGCCGGTGTCACCACAAACGGCTATTGTATGACTCGGGAAAATGCAGCGAAAACTGTAGCGGCGCGTCCTTTTAATGTGAATATGTCCGTTGACGGGCCGAACGCAGAATTGCACGATTATTTGCGCGGTCAACCCGGATTGTTTGACAGACTTTCCAAAGGAATCGTTTATCTGCGCGAAGAACAAGAAAAACAAAACGTCCTGTTTCCAATCAACGTCAAACCAACTATCAATCGGCTCAACTTCCGCCACCTAGAGGAAATTGTAACCTGGGCGAAAGGAATTGGAGCCACGACGGTGAACTTCCAACCAGTCAACCGCTGGACACCAGAAACCTATTCGGAATTGTGGGTAGAAGAAGAAGACAGGGAAGAATTTTCACAGGTAATTGAGCGCTTAATAGATATGAAGAAAAACGGCGCACCAATTATGAACAGCGATGAAGTATTGCGTTTGATGGTTCCTCACTTCCAGGAACAAAAAGCTCCTGATTCGACTCGGCCTTGTCGTGTTGGACTCCGCAATTACTGGATTGATACGCGCGGCGATGTAAAATTGTGCGATGAATATCCGGTGATTGGCAATGTGAAAGAGACCAGTGCCCGCGAGATTTGGTACGGCGAAAAAGCTCAGGAAGTCCGCCGTGATACCTTGAATTGTGGCAAGTTGTGTCTGATTACTTGTGTGTCGCAAAAGACGATTTTGGACAAGGTGAAAATGGGCATGAAGTTATTAAAGAATTGAGGTTTGAGCAGTGTTAAAATTGCTGGTGTTCATGGTAGCCGGGTTTTGGTAAAAAACCCGGTTTTTTGTTTGATGAATTGTCTTGAGGTTTGTAGTAAAAACTTTAGTCCTCAATTTTTTAAAGAGTTATAGTTGTAGTGTGTGTGACCGCGAAAAATCCTGATACATACCAGGGACTATGAATTTTCACGCACCCTTTTCTACCATTTTTACACAGTTTTCTGAGATTGGGTGCGTTTAATTCTCTCGCTGCGTGGCGAGAAACCGGGTTTCTCCGACAATTTTCGGTGGATTACGAGAGATAAGGGAATCAACCCGGTTTCTGGGATTTGGGTGCGTTTATTAATTCTCTCGCTGCGTGGCGAGAAACCGGGTTTCTCCGACTATTTTCGGTGGATTACGAGAGATAAGGGAATCAACCCGGTTTCTGGGATTTGGGTGGTCAAAAAAAATATATAAATGCGACTTGATTATTATGAAAAATAAGAATATCTCCCGATTAACAATCGGGAGAACATCAAAACTACTCCACAGTCCAAGGACTCAAACAAGGAGTCCAAGCACTTAATTCTTCAGGTTTAAACCAGAGACTAATTTCCTGATTTGCAGTCTCGACAGCATCAGAACCGTGAATAATATTGCGGCCAACATTCACAGCCAAATCGCCGCGAATTGTTCCCGGTTCAGAATTCAGAGGATTTGTCGCGCCAATCATTTTTCTCGCCGACGCCACAACGCCGCCCCCTTCCCACACCATCGCCACCATCGGCCCGGAAGTGATGAAGTCTACCAGTCCCGCAAAAAACGGTCTTTCTTTGTGTACGGCGTAATGCTGTTCGGCTAGTTCGCGACTCGCCGTGATTAGCTTCATCCCAACTAGCGTAAAGCCTTTGGCTTCAAAACGACCGATAATTTCGCCGACGAGTCCGCGCTGTACGCCGTCGGGCTTAATCGCTAAAAAAGTCCGTTCCAAGATTAACTCCTATTGTTTTCTTAACCGATCCAAAAGACAGAGTAGCTCACAATGCACCTAAAGGCAATTCTGGGAAGAGCAAATTGTTATTTGTAGACTTACAGGACTCACGCATTAATTAGGTATTTCTGTCATGGCCAGCTACCCCTTGCGATCGCAAAATCTGTGTGTTTAATTGCAGGATCTATTTTTCATCGGTTCTGCTTAAGTCCTGACTTAGATCGTGTCAGTCTAAATACTTATCTGCGCTACGGTTGCAATAGCAGAGAAAAATAGTCTCAGACCCCTGCGATTGCTTCACTTCAATGCCTTACGTTCACAATGACATCTTTTCAACAGTTGACAGTTGACAGTTGACAGTTGACAGTTTGAGAGCCACCTCTACCTAGAAGTCCGAGGATTGGAGTAATGAATAGTCTGATTTTAATTTCTCCCGAGCAGGGAGAGGCTTTCAACTAATTCTTTCTGGTAATTTTCCATAATATGATGCAAATCACATTATTTTGTGACGGCAAACACGCTAAGTATACGATCTAAAATACACATATGTATGACAAGAAACACAATTACTTAGACTCACAAACATAGATAATTAATGCAGGGATCGAGATTATCTTGAGAACAGCCACTCCGAGGAAAAAGCTATGAAAGAGATTATGGCATTCATTGCACAAAAAAAAGATGAGTTTGCAAAATTGCCGTTATTTGAATTTCTAGCTAATAAACACATTCACCCGAATCAACGACTAATTTTTGCACCTGTACTCGATCCTTTGGCTATGGGCTTGAGTGATTTAAACAAGTACGTCCTCCGAGACTCTTCCAGCAATAACAAGGTTCAGGAACTGATTAACAAATATACTTACAAAGAAAACTACTACTGGTACGGGTATCTGCAACATCTAGAGACATTGGGTTTCAACAAATTAATGAGTTACGGGGACTTCAGGCTGCTTTGGGGTGAAGAAACTAAAAAAACTCGATCGCTCTGTTCGGTGCTGGAACGCTACGCTTGGAAAGCCTCTCCCATTCAGAAACTGGTGTTAGCCGAAGCCTTGGAAGGAACCGCCACAGTTTTTTGTGAGGCGGCGCTAGCAGTGATCGTGGAATTAGAGAAAATCAATAAAAAAGAATATATTTATTTGGGAGGAAGTTATGTTGGTTTGGAAAATCATCAAATTTTAAATACACCGGAGATGTTGCAAGTTTTAGCAGAGATAGAACTTTCTGATGCGGAACGCCAAGCAGCTTTAGAATTAGCACAAAATGTATTTGAACTATTTACAGAAGCGATGCACGAGCTATTTGGACACAGTACAACAAATTCTTGCAAAACTGTGCTGCAAGTATCCTCGATTTCTGCGTTCGATCGCACTCTTGACTGTTTAGACGTTTGTTAAGAAGACCGTTGAAACCGCGTCTATACAAGCACTCACCCCACGAGAGAAGACGCTCGCGAATGGAATTCGCGCCTGGGCGAATGGAATTCGCGCCTACACAAAGAAAACCCGCCTCCGCGGGTTGAAGAGCCGGCAGTTAAAATTATGTTACCTTCTTCAGTCCGCGGAGGCGGACATCGTTTGTGTAGATGCGAATTCCATTCGTACGTCTTATTTTAATGATTAAACAATCACTAAGTTATCTCGGTGTACTGCGGTTTCAACCCCTGCATAGCCTAAAATCTCAGCAATTTTATCTGATTTGCACCCTTTGATTTGTCTCAACTCTAAGCTGCTATAATTGACAAGTCCCCTCGCAATTTGTTTGCCTTCTCCGTCGCACAACTGCACGGAATCATCAGCTTGAAATTCTCCTTCTACTCGAGCAATTCCCGCAGCTAACAGCGATTTTCCGCCGTGGGAAATTGCCTTGACAGCACCCGCATCTAAATAGAGTTTTCCGGCTGGAATTAGGACGTTGGCTATCCAGTGTTTTCTAGCGTTGACTGGGCGCGGTTGCGGCTCGAATTGAGTGCCGATCGCCTCGCCGTTCAATATTTTCTCAATATTACCAGGAAAGCAGCCGTTGGTGATGACTGTGCGTACTCCTGATGCTGTGGCGATTCTGGCGGCTTCAATTTTTGTCACCATTCCGCCGGTTCCCCAACCGCTGCGGGAATCTCCTGTTTGTACGTCCAATGCTGTGAGTTGTGCCATGCTTTCTACTAGGGCGATCGGCTGTGCGTCGGGATTGCTGCGCGGATCTGCTGAATACAGCCGATCGACATCCGTGAGCACAAACAACCAATCTGCTTCTACCAAACTCGCTACTAGCGCCGAAAGCGTGTCGTTATCGCCAAATTTGAGTTCGTCTACCGCTACAGTATCGTTCTCATTGACGATCGGAATTACGCCCAATTTGAGCAGTTGCTGAAACGTATTGTAGGCATTAACATACCCGTTGCGCTGTACTAAATCGCCTCTGGTGAGCAATACTTGGGCGATCGGCTGTTGTAGAGTAGTGAACAAGTCATCGTAAACGCGCATCAGCCGCCCTTGTCCGACGGCGGCCACAGCCTGCTTCAGAGCGATATTTCGTGGGCGTTCCGTCAAGCCCAAGCGCGCGCAGCCCACTCCCACCGCACCGGAAGAAACCAACACTACTCGATGGCCTTGTTGCTGCAAACCGGCCAAAATCTCGACTAATGTAGCAATAGTTGAGAGAGCTAAGTTCCCGGTAGTCGATCGAGTAAGTGTCGAAGTTCCTATTTTAACAACAATAGTTTGAGTCATCGGTTATTAGTTATTAGTTATTAGTTATTAGTTATTAGTTATATTATCTGCGATCGCACGCCCGCAATCAAATTGATTTGTAGTGAAAAATGCAAGTCTTCATAGGAAGCATCTCAGTTTTGCATTTGTAGTGCTGTTTGCGATCGCGATCGTTGTATAATTGGCGATCGTTGTATAATTGCCGATCATTGTATAATTGCGGAGCGGGGACAGCACTAATGCCAACTGTCAACTGTCAACTGCCAACTGCCAACTGCCAATTGCCAACTGCCAACTGTCAACTGTCAACTGTCAACTGTCAACTGTCAACTGACTACTTTCTGCTATCAAGAGAAGCACCCAAAGCTTGAGACACCCAAACTTCAAAAGAACGCACCGGATACTTGCGAAGCGCATACCCAGCATCAACCATTGGCTCAACTAAAATAGTAAACATACCCAAACGATTGCCGGCCAAAACATCAGTAAAAAGTCGATCGCCCACCATCGCCACCTGTTCCACCGGCAAATTCATCGCCGTCACCGCTTTTCGCAACTTGCGCCGCGACGGCTTAGCCGCACCAGTGATGTAAGGTAGATTCAAAGACTCAGCAATTCGACCGATCCGAGTCTGACTTAAATTATTGCTCGCCAACCACAGCGATACTATAGGTTTAATTTCTGCCACCCACAGGCTGAGTTCCTCAGAAGCATTCATTGCTGTAATGGGAACGAGAGTTTCATCCACATCCAACACTAATCCTTTAATATGATATTTCTCAAGAATATCAGCCGTTAAATTTACGACCGAATTGCCTAGAACTAAGTCTGGCTGTAGTAGTTTTCCCCAAGTCATAATGATTTTAGATTTTAGATTTTAGATTTTAGATTGAGAAATAAGAAGCGGGAAGTTAAACATTCAAAAAGTCAAAAGTAAAAAGTCAATAATTATGGCTTTTGCTTTGTAATATCGTTTTCGTTTGCATCCGAATCAGCATTTTCGGAGTGTAGTGCTGTCCCGCTTGCTCATGAGAAGCCTCAAACGCTCGGTATAATTCCGATGTAGCCGAATCCAATATAACTTTTGACTTTTTACTTTTAGCGGTTCTCAAGCGTGGTGAGGTATGCCCACGGAGGCTGCCCTATGCCCTATGCCCTATGCCCTATGCCCTATGCCCATGAGTACCTCATATGAAAGCTCGAAAGGCTATATGTATTAGTCCTTGGCCATCTATTGACCCGATCGCACTTTCTGGTCAACTTGAGCCACAGCAGCATCGTGTTCCGCCTGAGTGCGGCTGAAAATGTGAGTGCCGTCGTATCGAGCCATAAAATACAGGTATTCTGTATTTTCAGGAGCCAGAGTCGCTTCCAGACTTGCGATTCCCGGAGCTGCGATAGGAGTTGGCGGCAGCCCTACATTCATATAGGTATTGTAGGGAGAAGGCGTTTCCACCTGCTTAAAAGTCAGAGGTTTCTCCTTGGTTTGTCTGATGCCGAGGGCGTATTCCACCGTCGGATCGGAACCCAATTTCATGCCCTTATTCAAGCGACTGGTAAATACCCCAGAAATGCGATGGCGTTCGGAAGCAACCACAGCTTCTTTTTCTACAATACTCGCCAGCGTCACCCATTCTTTCAAAGAAAGCTTAGTATTGTTCTGATTTTTTTGAAAGACCGGTAAAGCTATCCGCTCGAAACGGCCGAGCATTTGTTTGATCACAGCTTCCGGGCTGACTGCATCGCCGTCTAACTGATAGGTATCCGGGTACAAAAACCCTTCCAAATGAGGCAAGCCACTGGGTAGCCAAGGGTAATCAGCGTAGGGAACTTGACTCGCCGCCGCCATAAAATCCTTAGCCGGAAAAAAACCTTGGGCTTCAAAATAAGTGCTCATTTGTTGCAATGACCACCCTTCGGGAATCGTGAAACTCTGCTGTACGACTTCACCTTTCCAAATTTTTTCAGCAACCGCACTCAGAGGCTGAGTCGGTGAGAGTTGGTAAGTTCCGGCTTTAAAACCTCCGTCGCGGTTTTGCATAGTCAGCCAGCGGGCCCACATATTCCATGCTCCTGCCGATCGAATTAAGCCCGCCGCTTCCAAATCCTGCCCGATTTTTTGACTGGAAGTACCGGGGGGGATTTGAATCGAAACAGCAGCATCCTTGGACGGGGGAGTTGACTCGGCGGCTGTTTTAGGAGGGGCAGAAGCCCAGCTCCACCAAGCCCAGCCCTGCCAAGCGCCAACTCCCCAAATTGCAGGCAGCAACGCCAGATAAAACAACCATTTAGAGACTTTCGGGGATTTTTTTTGGCCCTCGCGCGCGCTGCCTTTGGTCAGTTGTTCTTTACTCATAATCCGTTGTCCTCGATAAGCGGCGATTAAGTAGCGACTAATGAGTGATGACCTGCGATTGATGACCGAAAAGTTACGGATACCAGCCCTTGAAAATATGCCCTTCACGCTGCCCAATTCTATAGCCCGAGCTGACAGGAAGGCGGAATCAGGGAAAAAGTTCGATCGACCTAGCAGTTGACTTTTGTCTAAAATAGTCAAATATTCTGCTTTTTGCCCTCATGCCTTCTGCAATTAGAGATTGCAGGTCGATCGAGTATACATCATCAACCCGAAGCGGGCGGCCACTCTTGACACCGCCCCTACTCTAAACCAGTTTCTTTGCACTTCACAAGCCCAGCAAAACTGAACTCAATATCTAATCAAGCTCATCAAAGAACTGATCTTCTAGCATCGGCAACATCGGTTCCAGCCTTTGGAACTCTTCTTCCGAGAGCAATTCAGGCTTGCCGTCATCATTCATTCGAGCCAAGATAAAAAACGGGTCTAGAGGTGTATAAATGGCATATTCCTGCTCTTCGTGATAGAAGCTGGTCAACCACATTAGTTCCTCGAACTCTGACTCCTCATCGGGATCGGCATTAGGCTCCAAATCCTCGTCAGGAAATTCCGGCAATTCACCAACTACAGTCAGTGTCACCGCCGTGCGCCGGAGTGTCAAGTTCTGCTCTTGCAGGACAACTTTAGCAGTATCAAAAATTGTGTCTATTTCGGTCTCGTCTTCTACAGGAATTGCTGCTTCGTCGGTATCGTCTCCGTGCCAAGTAAAAATTTCTACAGGAGAGTCGATCGGCAACAGCAAGGCGTATTCTTGACCTTCTAGGTTCATCGAATATTCTATGTTGCAAGTTAGCGATCGCCCAAATTCATCCGTCAGGGTGACGGACGTTTCGTGGGAATTACCATTCTCTTTGCGGTATGGGGATGAGGACATCGCGTGTATCTTAATTTTCCGTCAATAATTCAGTAATCTTTGCTTGACAATTGGGGATTTTCGTGGCGATATTGGGCCTCTTCGGGCGATCGCCAGTCCACAAACTTAAACCGCGAGACTCGCGGCATTTTCCACAGGCGAGGAGTGCAGCGTTTAAATCTCAGCCGAGTCCAGAGCGACACTGAGGACAAATCACAGTTATGTGCTGCTTCAGTACCGAGGTTCTGGGGATTTTTCTCCCATGTGTCAACGCTTACAGGTGTGCGTAGCAAACTTGCACAACTAGGATATCACGCCTCTGTTACTACCTATGAGGATTGGGAATGGCGCTCTTGCTTTTGTCTGCGCTCGTCTAGCCACTGCTGCAAAATCAAGGCCGCTGCTTTGCGATCGATCAAACCCTTATGGCGCGACGGGGACATCCCTTGGGCTTGGATCAGTTCCTCGGCGCCCACAGAAGTCAGGCGCTCGTCGGCGTATTCTAGGGGGAGTTCTAAGGCGGTGGCGATGCGAGTGGCGTATTTCTGGACTTTTCGGGCTTGAGTGCCCACTTCTCCGTTGAGGGAGTAGGGCAGGCCAGCCACCAAAATTTGCACTCTTCGCTCTTCCACGAGTTCTCTGAGACAAGCTACATCTCGATCGAAGGACGATCGTACCAGAGTAGTAATCCCCGTAGCGATTAAACCAGTGCCGTCACATCCGGCGATGCCGACTCGTTTGCTGCCGATATCTAATCCGAGGGCTGAAATCCATAATTTTTCGTTGAACATCAATCAATTTTAGATTTTAGATTTTAGATTTTAGATTTATTTGTTTCTGAGCCGGATATTTTTTTACGAACCGCGAAGACGCGAATAACGCGAAGGAAGAAGGGAAGAAGTTGGGTTTTTTCGGTTTGTAGTGAGGACTTTAGTCCGCATAAATAAGAGGACTAAAGTCCTCACTACAAACCCTTAATTTAGCCGACATTATATCAGAAATTAAGTTCTACTCTGGGGCGTCGCCGTCGATCGGCAATTCCGGCAAATTCAGAGGCAAAATGCTGCTAGCATCTGTTGCTCCAGATTCAGGATTTTGGCTGTTCAAAGGGTTAACTTGATTAGCTTGATTTTTTCCGGAGTCCAACAAAAAGGGCTTAATCTCAGACGACGCGGGCCCTGTTGTGGCTTCTCCAGCCATCGGGCCGAGCCAGGACATCCTACCCGGTACGGGTTTGCGAGTTGGCTGGAAGCTTTGCAGCATTTCTGATAGCTGGAGTCCTTCGAGGGAGACTAACTTGGACTCGCGCAATTTGTGCCACACCGATCGCGACATCAGCAAGCTGTGTTCCAAACGCACGGCTCCAAATTGCTCTAAATAAGCTTCCCGTTCCGGCTGATAGTCGGCGGAAGCCAGTTGCAGGCTTTGGACTGGGAAATCTTGAACGAGGCGCGCCATTTGGGATAGCAGTTCGGGGTACAACCAAGTGTAGGCCGGGTGCACTGTCAGTTGGGCGACGTGCGGCTGTTGGCCGTTGCGGGATAGCTGTATCTGAAAATAGCCGATCGCAGCTTTGCGCTGCGGTTCAAATACGTAGGCGCTGACTACCTCTGTTTTGCTCAGCCACTGTTTGACACCTTCAAATAAGGCGCCGAAGAAACTGGTTTTGAAGTCTTGAATGTGCCGATCGAATACTTGACGTACTAACGGCGGCATAGACGCGGTATCGAGTTGATATAGGAATTGAGCGTCAGCGTTGCTTACGGGCAGCAGGTTGGGCAAATCTGGCGTCGCGGAGGCCATTTCTTGGAGGCGTTCCGGGGCGATCGACCAATAAGTCATCTGGGCCAACGGCTGAAACCCGTTCTGGCGGTACAAGGCCAGGGAAGTTTTATCGCCGACATTCACCTCCAGCAGCCAGGTGCGTGCCTCCCAGACTGCCTCGAAGCAGTACCGCATCAGCATCGAACCAATGCCTTTGCTGCGGGCTTCTGGGTCTACCCCGACGCGATCGATCCGCCAAGTGCTGCGGGTGCGGTTGAAAGGAGAAATCTGAATTATGCCCTTAACTGTCCCCTCTTCTTCGGCAACATGGGCTCGAAACAGCGACTGACCAGGGTTGGGAAACAAGCTAAACAGCTTTAGCAGCCCGTACCAGCGACGAATCTGCTGAAACTTTTTACCTAGTACCAAGTCGCAGCTTGCGCCCTTGCGTTTTTCTGGTTGTTCGGCTGTTTCCACGCACAATTGTTCCATCGCCTCGATGTCGCGGTACTGAAACGGGCGAATCACAACCTGGTTTTGGTTTTGGGAGGGAAATGAAGTCATATAGAAATTCTCAAGTGGTTAGTGGTTATTTGTTATTTGTTATTGGTTATTGGTTATTGGTTATTGGTTAGTGGTTATTGGTTATTGGTTATTGGTTATTGGTTATTGGTTATTGATGTCAACTTAATGTCAAACGTACTGCTGGTCTTCTGTTTACCGCTGAGGCCAGATCCCCCCTAGCCCCCCTTAAGAAGGGGGGGACAGGAGCATTCTCAAAGTCCCCCTTCTTAAGGGGGATTTAGGGGGATCTGGCCTCAGCGGTAAACAACATATACAAAGGCTTTTAGCTTTAACTTGACAGGCTTTGGTTGGCGAGTCACTCACGAAAGTTGAGAACCCTAATAGCACGAAACTGGACAAGAAAATTAAAAAATCAAATATCTTTAAGAAAGGGGAAGAGTTACGGAAGTTTTGAGTTCTCAACTTATAACTTTTAATTCTTCACCCTTTCTCGATCGATCTAAAATTAAAAATTTCAAATCATTAGTTTGATTTTTTAATTTTCAGTCTTCAACTCAAGATTTCTGTGGTAGAGGTCGAATTAACACAACCGGTGTTCGCTCGTCAGCATTCCCGGCGGGGTTGCTGCGTAACGCTTGCTCTAAAAATGTTACCGATAAATCGGAGGTCGCTGCTAATATCTTAACTGCTTTTAAGTCATTAGCGTCTACGATCGCCGCCGCAAGTCCAGTTTCTCGTTGAATTTCCTCTACAACTTGCTGGGGATTGTCCGGGCCAAGCACGATAAATTGGTCGAAGGGAGGCAAAGTTCCCGTAACATCGTCGATTAGCCTGGCTTGTTCCCCTGCAAGTTGGTAAAAGACTCCCGGTTTACCGAATATTTTAGCTATAGAGCCGATCGCAAATGCGGCCACTACACGCCAAGGCCCAACTACATCAACCAATGTCTGCATTCCGCAAGCGGTGGCCAAACTCGACATCGGCAAGAAAAACAAGCAGACTCGCTTGGCTACCCATCCGGGTTTGACTTCACTGGGATGGCGGTAGCGTCCCTGCATCAAGGCTAAGGGAGTTTCGGCGAGGGCGACAATATCACCTTTGTTGGCGCGCGGTAACACGTAACGCTTGACAATTTCGACGGGATTGTCGAGTTCGGCGAGGATGTGGGTGCGAATTGGGAAGACTTCTGCAACGCCGACATTGCGGGCTGTGGGTACGGTGTCCGAGTTGGGAAATTGCAGCGGGACTACTACGTTGCGGACTCTGGGGATGCGCCCGCTTGGGCCGTAGGTGATGAAATGTATTTGCACCCAAGCTGACTGCAATTTGTTTAAATCTTGCCCTTGAATGTCTACGGAAACTTTAATTTTCGTGTTTTTTTGGGCTTTAACAATATAGCCGAACCAGTAATCGTCTGCTCTTGCTTCTGCGTCTTCGTGACCAGGAATGACTTTTGTCTGGGAAGTCACGCCGTCTAAACTTCCGTCTGACAGCAGTTTCACCTGTGCCCGCACATCTGGCAACATAATCTCGAACCGCTGTGTCAGATTGCGGAATTCCATTTCGCCAACCAACAGATAGCGGTTGGGTTCGTTTATGGCTAAGTGCCATTCTCCGGCTGTAAGTTCTAGTTTATTTGCACTCCCAGTCCGGCGATAGTTCAACTCTAGGCCCAATCCGCCCAATGCCAGCAGCGAACCGGCTGCTGCGATTCCTGTTGCTAAAGTCTCAATCACTCAAATCACCGCCAATAATATTTTGTGTTTACTGTAGTCGATCTCGGGTACTTCGAGATCCGATCCGGCAGTAATTGCATTTGCTGGGTTTGCTGGGGGGATGCCAGTTAGTAAATTTTGCTGTCAGCGGTTTGGATGTTGGCGGGCTGTGGGGATGGGATGTGCGATCGCACTTTGGGATGCAGCGAAGGTCGAGATCCCTTGAGTTAGATCGCACATCTTAGCATCTAACCTAATTAATTAGCTCGCGCTCATTATCATCCCCAAGAGCTAATTCGGAAATCATCTGCTTCAAAGAAATATTTCGACTGCGATCGGATTTCGGTTTTGGGGGCTGCGCCGCCATCTTTGCCTCAACTTCTTCTAGCAATAAAACTGGTAATTCAAAAGCTTCTTTGAACCATTGAACCAGTTTTATCAATTCTTCCAGTGAGCTACCAATTGCTACAGTAGCAGCTTTGCCACAATCAATAATTGTGCCATCTTGCTCGTAAAAAACCTCACGAATTGAGTAGCGCCCTTGGCTGTCACAAAATACGCGATAAGTCCAAATCATAAATTTTCAACCTTCTTTTCCTCGAAAAAACACACTATTATTTGGCTTTTCACCGATTCTTTCAATGCTGACAATCTCCACGAGTTCATCAACGTTGTAGAATACCCGGAACACACCAGTCCGCAATTCCCATTCTGCAATATCCGGTGGAGAACGTCGGAAACGATTTTTTGTTTCTACCGTTGGTTCATAGGTTAATTGCGTTTGAATCGCATCGATCAGAATTTTCTGCTCGAATTTCCTAAAATATTGTAAATCCTTAGCAGCATCAGGCGTAAATTCAATTTCGTACATTCGTGACTTAAGCAATAGACATAGCTAGCATAAACTCCTTCATCTTAACCTGCGAGGGATTGAGTTGAGCGACAGTCGATTTCCCTGATTATAGCCCGCGCAGGCATCGCCCGTCTGTGGCCGCGAGGTACGGGATTGGATGTGCGCTTCCAGCGGACGATAGCTTCGCCACCGCGCGTGCTTGGGATGCACTTAAGGTCGATCGCCTTCAGTTAAAATGTAGAAGATCGAATTACCTCGTCTCGCGGGAAGGTGGTTGAGCGATGGATAAATTAGAGTATTATCGTCATTTGATTCGGAAAGTTTTAACCGAGTATTATGAGTTGGGGGCAAAATCCAGCAATTCAACGCTAGAAAGTGCGCTGATTTTTGACGAAAGGCACGACCATTATTTATTGGTAGTAATGGGTTGGGAGGGACAAGAACGGATTAAGGGAAATACTATTCACGTGCGATTGCGGGATGGCAAAATTTGGATTGAGGAGGATTGGACAGAAGATGGGGTGGTGACAGATTTTTTGCAGGCTGCGGTGCCACGGGAGGATATTGTATTGGCGTTTCATCCACCGCATTTACGGCAATATACGGAGTTTGCGATCGCTTGATTGTGCGATCGCCAATCCAACCATCTCACCTAATTCGTTTAAAATCTAGATAAAAAGCAGTGATTAGCCCTATGACACTAGCCATCACCCCAAGCAAGCAGTATATCGAACAACGCAACGGAGGGTATTGGATTCAAGGAACTCGCATTTCCTTCGATTCAGTCGTTTATTCCTTCTTGAATGGAGAAGCACCGGAAAGCATTGTCCCAAATTTTCCACTTCTTTCGCTAGAACAGGTTTATGGTGCGATCGCCTTTTATCTTGCCAACCGAGAAATCGTGGATGCGTACTTAGAAGAAGGTGAAGCAGAATTTAAGGAATTGCAACAGTCTCTGAGACAAAAAAGTCCACTTCTGTATCAACAATTGATAACTGCTCAAAATCGGAAAAAAGGCGCATTATGACGAAAATTAGATTAAAAATTTGCGTTTTCGTATTTGTAGAAATCGCCACTCTCACTATATTCGCTCCACAACTTACTAAGAATGCGATCGCTCAATCCATCACAGATAAAAGCTGTGTCGCCGATATTGTAGGTGAAGATATTGGCTCACAAGTTAATATACGATCTGGTGCGGGAAGCATTTTTAGCGTTGTAGGCACTGTATCGGTAGGAAATCTAGTCATTGTCGCTAATGATGACCAAAATAAAAGTGCTGTCGTATCTCCACTCAGTCGCAAAGATAGTGAAGGAAATGTCTGGTATTTGACGACAAGATTGAGAGCAAGTGAGTACAAAGGTTGGATCAAAGCAGACTTTTTGAAACTCAGATGTCCTAATCCCTAGGTGTGGCGCTCAAAAAGAGGAGGCACTCTGCACGGACTTTCTCTTTTATTTTACTTTAAATATGCGATCGCCCAAACAACTCTCGATCGCACTTATCCGATTCTATGTACTTAAGTATTTGCCACCAAACTTCAAGTATGAATTCGGCACAACTCCTACGAGAATTCCCTGATATTTATTTACCAGGACAGTGCGAACAACACCTCAACAACGCCCTTACCTCATTAACCTCGTTTCTCCGAGGAACTTAGAGAAACTTCTAGAAGTGCTGCTGTGCGGGCGAGGTATTAAATTCATTGTGAAAAATATTAGCTTAAACCATTTTTGGGTTAATATCGATACATAACCACAAATTAGGTGATACTCAAATAAAGGCGATCGCCCGATCGATGTCTATAAAAAAACAGCTTGCCTAAGTGTAGTCGAGCAAAAAGAATATCCGCATCGCTGCAATAGCGAATTGTCATATGCCATCATCCCAGGCTTCAATCTTTAACAAACTCATAGGTAGCGCCCCGCTGCGAGCTGTTTTGATTGTCCCCTTCGTGTTACAAATCATGGGGGCGGTCGGCATTGTTGGCTACTTATCTTTTCGCAACGGACAGAAAGCAGTCAACGATTTGGCATCTCAACTGCGGACTGAAGTCAGCAGCCGCATTGACCAGCATCTGGACAGCCAACTCGACACAGCACGCCACCTTGCTCAAGTTAATGGTGATGCCTTCGATGTGGGATTGCTCGATCCCAAAGATTTAGATAATATGGCTCGTTTTTTCTGGAAACAGATGCAATTGTTTAATGTCGGCTACATCAGCTTTGGCGCTCCAGGAGGCGAGTATGCGGGTGCTGGATATCAAACAGATCAAAATATTATTTCTGGCATCAGCAATCCAAAGCAACGTGGCAATCGAGATCATTACTTTTACAATACAGATAGTCAGGGCAATCCCACTAAGCTTGCTGAGATATTTAAAAATTTTGAGTTCGAGAAAGAACCGTGGTACTCAAACACGGTTAAAGCTGGAAAACAGACATGGGTTTTATATCAGTGGACAACCACGCCTTATCCTCTGTCTGTTTCTGCAAACAGACCGATTTATGACAAGAACAATCAACTAATTGGTGTCATAGTCATCGACCAGCGTCTTTCGGAAATTAGCGATTTTTTGCGTAAATTGAAAGTCAGTAAATCGGGCAAAACGTTTATTTTGGAACGCAGCGGGCTAATTGTTGCGAGTTCCAGCACCGAGCAACCTTTTAAATTGATTGATGGCAAGCCTAAACGGTTAAACGCATCAGAAAGTAGCGATGTGCTGATCCGATCGACATCTCAATATTTAGTTAAGCATTTTGGCGATCTCAACAAGATTAAAGATAATCAACAGCTTGATTTCTTGCTGAATAAAGAACACCAGTTTGTCCAAATTTTACCCTGGAAAGATGAGTGGGGATTGGATTGGTTGGTAGTTGTGGCGGTTCCTGAATCGGATTTCATGGGGCAAATTAATGCTAATACTCGCACTACGATTCTATTTTGTATCGGCGCCTTAATTGTGGCTACGGTTGTGGGTTTTTACACTTCCCGCCTGATTGCTGGGCCGATCGCACTTTTGAGCCAAGCATCACAGGATTTCGCCTCTGGGAAGTTCGATCGCACTGTGGAAGTCTCCGGTAAGAATGAACTGGGCGTGCTTTCGGAATCCTTCAACGACATGGCGCAGCAACTGCGCGACTCTTTTACAGCCCTAGAAAATACCAACCTCGAACTCGAACAGCGCGTCGAAGAACGCACCGTAGAACTCAAAATTGCCAAAGAAATGGCAGACGGCGCCAACCGCGCCAAAAGCGAATTTTTGGCTAACATGAGCCACGAATTGCGAACTCCCCTCAACGGCATTTTAGGCTACGCACAAATTCTCCAGCGCAGCGAACCGATGACGCAAAAAGGACGCAGCGGTGTTGATATCATTTATCAGTGCGGTTCGCACCTGCTAACGCTGATTAATGATGTCTTGGATTTGTCGAAAATTGAAGCCCGGAAACTCGAATTGCATCCCACAGCTTTTCACCTACCTTCATTCATCCAAGGTGTTGCGGAAATCTGCATGATTCGCGCCCAGGAAAAGGCAATTACCTTTGATTTGCAGATTGATTCGCAACTCCCGACTGGGGTTTGCGGTGATGAAAAACGTTTGCGCCAAGTGCTGCTAAATTTGCTGGGAAATGCAACTAAGTTTACGGAAAAAGGCGGAGTGGTTTTTCAGGTTGATGTGATTAAAGATGCTGAGTTTTCCGATTCAAGTTCTCAGTTAAATTTAAATCAAAAAATATATAAAATTCGCTTTACAGTTGAAGATACAGGCCCGGGAATGACCGCAGTACAAGTTAAGAAAATATTTTTACCTTTTGAGCAAGTAGGTGATGTGAAAAAACAATCGGAAGGTACTGGATTGGGACTTGGGATCAGTCAAAAGATTGTAGGCTTAATGCAGAGTGAAATTGCGATCGACAGTCGTGCAGGAGTTGGCAGTATTTTTTCCTTTGAAGTGTCACTCCCGGAGGCGCAAAATTGGGCTGATAGTTCGAGAATCGTCGAACAGGGCGCTGTTTTGGGTTACTTGGGTGAAAAACGCAAAATTCTGGTGGTGGATGACAGGTGGGAAAATCGGGCTGTGCTGGTGAACTTGCTAGAACCGATCGGCTTTAAGATGATTGAAGCGGCTGATGGTAAGGAAGGACTCGATATCGCTTTAGCCACCAAACCCGATTTAATCCTCACCGATTTAGCGATGCCGGTGATGGACGGATTCGAGTTTTTGCACCAAATCCGCACTCATCCTCAACTGCGAGATGCGATCGTGCTAGTGTCGTCTGCAAGCGTGTTTGAGATCGATCGCCAAAAGAGCCTGGATGCAGGCGGAAATGATTTTTTGCCAAAACCAGTACAAGCAGATGTATTGCTAGGCTTACTTCAAAAATATTTGCAATTGGACTGGGTATATGACGACACAGTAACTGCGCGTAAAAAAGCGCAAAATGCGATGCCAAATGAAATGCAGATTCCGGCGATCGAGATTTTACAGTTATTAGATGAACAAGCTCAATCTGGCGATTTAGATGCGGTAATCGAGATTGCGGAGGAAATCCAAACAGCGAATCCAGAACACGCGATTTTTGCCCAAAAAATACTCGTTTTGGCAGAAGGTTTTCAAGTCAAAGAGCTGCGGGCATTGATTCAAGAACATTTATCAAAAGTTTAAGGGGGAAAATCATGCTTGAGTCTGATAAAAAATTTATTTTGATAGTAGATGACAGTGCCACCAATTTGTCTGTGCTGTCGCAAGCCTTAAAAACAGCAGGCTACAAAGTGCGGGTAGCCGTGGACGGAGAATCGGCGCTCGTTATGCTAGAAAAATGTCCGGTCAATCCGGCAAAAAACTTTTTTCCAGAACTAATTTTGCTAGATGTGCAAATGCCGGGAATCGACGGCTTTGAAACCTGTCGCCGAATTAAAGAGAACCAGCTAACAAAGGCAATTCCAGTCATTTTTATGACTGCTTTAGCAGATGCCGAAAGTAAGATGAAAGGATTGTCATTAGGTGCGGTGGATTACATCACAAAACCTTTTGAACAAGACGAAGTAATTGCGAGAGTTAACATTCACTGGCGGCTCAAAGAGTTGACCGACAATCTGGAACAGCAAGTTACAGAACGCACTTGCGCTTTACAAAAAGCCCAAGTCAAGGTAGTGCAGCAAGAAAAACTGTCCGCCCTGGGACAACTCGTGGCGGGAGTCGCCCATGAAATTAACAACCCGCTGAGTTTTATGGTCAGCAACATTGCGCCTGCAAAGGAATATCTTACTGAGATTACAGAACTTCTTAGCCTTTATCAAAAATATTATCCTGAACCTCCATCAGATATCGCTAGCAAGATTGAAGACATAGATTTGGAGTTTGTGATAGAGGATTTTTCTCACTTGTTAGATTCCATGGAAGTAGGCACTGAGCGCATTAAAGATATTTCGCTGTCGCTGCGAAACTTTGCTCGTTCGGATGGAGATACTGTGAGCGCGATTGAGCTGCACCAAACTCTAGATAGTACGCTGTTGCTGTTAAAACACCGACTCAAGGATCAAGGATGTCGCCCGGCTATTGAAGTTATCCAAAACTACGGTGAATTGCCCCTAATTAAATGCTATCCCGGCCCGATGAACCAAGTGTTTATGAATTTGCTAGCAAATGCGATTGATGCTGTGGAAGAGGCTTGGGAAAAAGACCAGCGTCCTCTGAATATTACCATTAGTACGGAAGTTTTGCGCGAAAGTGCGATCGTCCGAATTGCGGATAACGGGTTGGGAATGACGGAGGAGATTCAACAACATTTGTTTGAACCTTTGTTTACCACGAAAGCGGTGGGTAAGGGCACCGGGCTGGGATTGTCGATCGCTAAGCAGATTGTGAGTGATAAGCACGGCGGTCAATTGTTCTGCAAGTCTATCGCCGGGAAAGGTACTGAATTTGCGATCGAACTTCCTATTTAATTTTATAGAAGAAGGAAGAAGGAAGAAGGAAGAAGGAAGAAGGAAGAAGGAAAGCAATGGTTTCAGCTATTAATAACTTCCTAACTGTGTCGGCTTGAAATCAAAGCCGATGATATCGGAATTATAGCCGAGTGCGAGCGTTCCCAATCGCGATCGATCGCGAGAGTGCGAGCAATTATTCTGAACCCTTACGAGGGATTATTCTGAACGCGAGCGGGGGGTTATTCTGAACGCGAGCGGGGGGTTATTCTGAACGCGAGCGGGGACGCTCGCACTGCACAACATCAATAGCTAATTTGCAAAGTCACAGAAGCATTTACCTGCTGTTCCCCTCCTATCACCGGTGTTGGAAGAGCAATATCACCAGCAGCACGAACACCACCAAAATTCTGGTACACAGGAGGCGGTGCGGAAGCACCGTTGACTTGAATGCTGAGAATTTCTCCCCGCTTGAAGTTGAGCGCGTTTAAGACTGCATCTGCTTGCGATTGAGCGTCTTGAGTTGCTTTTTTGAGTGCTTGTTTTTGAGCTTGGGCGATCGCACTTTCGGTAGCTACAAAGCTCACACCTTGAATTCGGGTTGCTCCGGCGCTCACTGCATCGTCTAGCAAAGTGCCAGCAGATTGAGTATTGATACGAAAACTGACGGTATTTGTAGCAGTATACCCTATTAATAAGCGCTGTTGGTTGTTTTCGTAGCTGTAATTCGGGTTGAGGGAGATGCCGGTAGTTTCGAGTTTTTGTACTTGGCGCGATCGCAGCAATTCTACCACAGCGGACGATCGCTTTGCCGCTTCCTGCTGCACCTCGGCCGCCGTTTTTCCCTGCACCTCAACCCCCAAATACACGAAAGTTTGAGTTGTCGGAATCGCTTCCACACCTCGCCCAGTAACCGTTAGCGTTCTGATCCGCTGTTCTTGAGCCTGTACCGGATCTAATCTCACAAAACTAACGAGAGTTAAGGTTAAACATAACGCTGTTAGCAGACTGCGGAAATTGATTCTAGTATTGCGTTGCAAATTTGAATTCATAAACTCGATGCTCCTCACATACAACAGATGATATACTTGACCTTCGCACAGGAATTGCTAAAGATTCAGCCTGTTACGTTTTTAGCAACTAAAAATTTTAGTCATTAGTCATTAGTCATTAGTCATTGGTGCATCTGGGTTTGGCAAATATATCTGTAGGGGCGAAGCATGACCGCAGTGAATATGAAATTATAACTAATAACTTATATGCGGTCATGCTTCGCCCTCTTCAAAACCCAGATGCACCCTTGGTCATTAGTCATTAATCATTGGTTATTAGTCATCAGTCATTATTTTTTATATGCAATCCTTAAAACAAGCTGCCCGCCAACTCAAAAAAGAAACTTACGCTGTTTATTTAGCCAGTACAGACCAAAGAGTACCTTGGTACGCGAGAGTTTTAGCAGGTGTTACAGTTGCCTATGCCTTTAGCCCGATCGACTTAATTCCCGACTTCATCCCAATTCTCGGCTACTTGGACGATTTAATAATTGTACCATTAGGAATTTGGTTGGTAATCAAGATGATTCCGCCACAGGTTTTAGCTGAGTGTCGGGAAAAAGCAGCCGCGGAAATAGAGCGAGGAAAACCGATAAATAGGACAGCCGCTGCTGTAATTATTGCCATCTGGATCGGTTTGGGAATATTAGCTGCAATTTTGCTGAAACAAATATTGAAACGTTAGAATATCCGGCGGTTGAAACCGCGGCTATACAGACAAAACCCGAGCTCAGAGGGGTTGAAGAATAAGCAGTGAAAATTATCTTATTTTATTAGTCCGCGGAGGCGGACATGGTTTGTGTAGACGCGGTTTCAACCGCCGTCTTATGGCGGACATCGTTTGTGTAGGCGCGGTTTCAACCGTGCGTCCGATATTCATGATATTATATTGTAGGGCGATCGCACCCAACCTTAAAAAAACTCCCCGTATCAAACACTAAGTATTATTTATCCCTTAAAAAAATCCCAGAACTAACTATCCAACTATGACTCAAACTACCGATCACCTCAGCCACCTCAACCCATCCCAGCGCCAAGCAGTCGTCCATTACAACGGGCCGCTGTTAGTAGTAGCAGGCGCCGGTTCCGGGAAAACCCGGGCTCTAACTTACCGCGTAGCTAACTTAGTTCGCACCAACCGAGTCGATCCTGAAAATATTCTGGCGGTGACATTTACCAACAAAGCCGCTAGGGAGATGAAAGAAAGAATTGAGAAATTGCTGGCGACTCAGCAAGCTGAAGCGGAATATGGCAAACCTTTGGCAGATTTAGCGCCGGAAATACAGACGAAATTGCGATCGCAAATTTACCACAGAATTACCAAACAGATTTGGATGGGGACTTTCCACTCTCTGTGCGGCCGAATTCTCCGCTACGACATTGAGAAATATCAAGACGAAAAAGGCCGCCAGTGGAAGAAGAATTTTTCTATTTTTGACGAGTCAGATGCTCAAACTCTCGTCAAACAAATCGTCACCAAAGTCCTCAACCTCGATGATAAGAAATTTGACCCGCGCAAAGTCAGATATGTCATCAGCAACGCTAAAAATAAAGGTTGGTCGCCTCAAGAATTCCTCGCCGCCGAACCGGATTATAGAGGGCGCGTAATTGCCGATGTTTACAGTCGCTACCAAGATGCTTTAGCAGCTAACAACGGCTTAGATTTTGACGATTTAATTCTCGTTCCAGTTAAACTATTATCCCAAAATGAGCAAGTATTAAATTATTGGCATAGAAAGTTTTGCCATATTTTAGTAGACGAATATCAAGATACTAACCGCACTCAATACGATTTGATTCGGATGTTAGTCACGAATAACGTTGACCCGAAACAGTTCGATAAATGGCAAAATCGCTCAATCTTTGTCGTGGGTGATGTCGATCAATCAATTTACAGTTTTCGGATGGCAGATTATACCATCTTGCTGGAATTTCAAGAAGATTTTGGCGATGGTTTGTCGGACGAGAAGACTCAGACAATGGTAAAATTAGAGGAGAATTATCGATCGCGCGAAAACATCCTCGAACTCGCCAACCACTTGATAGAACACAATACCGAACGCATTGATAAGGTTCTGCGCCCGACTCGCGAACCCGGAGCTCCGGTTGTGGTGTGGCGCGCTGACAACGAAATAGATGAAGCGCAATTTGTAGCTGGTCAAATTCAAACGCTGAAGCGCCAAAACTCCGAATACGAACACGGTAGCAACTTTGCAATTCTCTACCGCACAAACGCTCAATCTCGCTCCTTTGAAGAAGCGTTAATGTACTTAGATATTCCCTACAATATTGTCGGCGGTCTGAAGTTTTACGATCGCAAAGAAATCAAAGATATCTTAGCATACCTGCGAACGATCGCCAATCCCGACGATAGCGTCAGCCTCAAACGCATCATCAACACTCCCCGCCGCGGCATTGGCGACACCACATTTGGTAAAATCGAAGAGGCTGCAACTCAGTTGGGGATTCCGTTGTGGGAAATTCTCAGCGATGAGTCTTCTGTAAATACTCTCGCAGGGCGATCGGCAAAAGCGATCGTTAAGTTTGCCCAAATGATCGGTAATTGGCAACAAAAACTTGAAACTACGTCCGCGTCACAAATTGTCCAAGGAATTATCGAAGATTCCGGTTACATTGACGATTTGAAAAACCAAGGAACCGAAGAAGCCGAAAATCGGATCGAAAACGTTCGAGAATTGTACAATGCGGTGATCCAATTTGAAGAACAAAACGAAGAACCGACCCTCACATCATTTTTAGCAAAAGCATCCTTAGCATCCGATTTAGACGACTTGAAAGAAGACGATTCCCGCGTATCGCTGATGACGCTGCACTCCGCCAAAGGGTTAGAATTTCCCGTAGTCTTTCTCGTCGGAATGGAACAGGGTTTATTTCCCAATTTCCGCAGTTTAGATGACCCAAAGGCGATCGAAGAAGAACGCCGTTTGTGCTACGTCGGCATCACTCGCGCCCAGGAATTGCTATTTCTCACTCACACTCGCGAACGCCGCCTCTGGGGAGGATACCGCGAACACTGCACGCCTTCGCTATTTTTGGGAGAATTGCCAACACATTTGTTGGCTGGAAGTACGAAGAAAACTAAGACAGCTAAAACGGCTGCATCCCAGGGAAAAACTAATAATTCAGCAGCCCATTCTGGGAGTTCTCCATCAGAGTGGAAAGCTGGGGAACGAGTTTTTCATCATGCTTTTGGAGTCGGAGAAATTACTCACGTTTTGGGAGTAGGCGATAAAACTAATCTGGCAATTAAGTTTACAGGTTTGGGCCGTAAAATCATCGATCCGAGGACGGCGAAGTTGCAGCGAGTGTGATAGAAAATTCGTGTCGGCGGGTTGAAGAAGACCCGGCGGTTGAAACCGCGTCTATACAGGCAAAACCCGCCTCCGCGGGTTGAAGAATGGACGGTAAAAATGCGATAAAAATTACGTTTTTGTCTTCAGTCCGCGGAGGCGGACATCGTTTGTGTAGACGCGGTTTCAACCGCCGGATTTTCTAAGTAAAAAGCAGAAATCAAAACATAAACTCTTATGTCTTACAGTCAATTTACAACGATCGGCAAAGTTAAAGAAGCCTTCAATCTCACAGTAGTGGAAGGAATCAGATTTTTGCCGGAAATTGAGCCGATCGCACCTGCAACAGCCTTGCAGACCATGCTGGAGACAAATTTGCCTTGGGCGATCGCCACCAGCACCGAAAAAGCCCGTTCTGAAGCCATTATCAACCCTGTCTTGCTGGAAGTTCGCAGGATTCTCAACCAACAAATCAGCGTGTTTTCGGGTGAGGAATTCAATGTCGATGCTGCTGTTGGACTTACAGGAGTCTGCGATTTTCTGATCAGTCGTTCCCCCGAACAATTAGACATTGAAGCCCCAGCCATTGTGATGGTAGAAGCTAAAAAAGGAGATTTGAAAGTAGGTTTGGGGCAGTGTATTGCGGAAATGGTGGCGGCCCAGAGGTTTAATGAAGCGAAAGGGCGATCGATTTTAGCCATCTACGGCAGCGTTTCCAGCGGCACAGCTTGGCGATTTCTCAAGCTGGAAGGGCAAATAGTGACGATCGATCTTACCGACTATCCGCTACCTCCCGTCGATCGAATATTGGGATTTTTAGTGTGGATGGTACGCCAAAATTAGCATCATATCAAATCTGTGTTGAAAATCTGCGATCGGAGTCGGCAATTTCAACCATTACTAAACAACCAAAGTCCGAACAGAAGGGGACTCAAAAGAAATAATTCAAAGCTATCGCGTAGGAAACCTTCTGGCTTAACAGTCAAGATGCCTGTTCCACAATAAAATTTACTCTTTGTGGAACAGGCATCTTGACTGTTCATAAAAAACTTATTAAGAATCAATGATGCAACATCTCATATCTTATTCGACTACCTGAGATTCCACACGCCTGTATTTACCCGCCAAACGTTCTCGACGCTGGCGGCGGTTGTCAGCTTCAAATATAGCGATTAATTCATCCAGGTTTAGAGTCAAAGCGTCCAACTGTTGGCAGACTTCACGCATCTTGTCAACGTGTCGCTTTCTGGTTTCAGCATCGGGGATTCTAGGTTGTTGATTCATGGCAAATTCCAATCGATTTTAATTTCTCGGATAGTTGCTTCTGAGGCATCGACAGTCGCCTCTGTTTGTTCTATCGTTCTATACAGAAAGTTTAACGTATCCGCAGTCGCAGCGGGTTGAGATTCTGCCACTTGCTGCAAAAGCCTGTACAAACGATTGTAAGGGTTTCTCAACCTTTCTTTAACATTATCCAGGGATTCAAGTTCGGGGAGTGTCGCTTCTGTCTCGCCAAACTGCTGCATTAAAATATATTCTGTGGCAGTTGTCTCGTTGAGGAGTTCCACTAGCCGTCGCTGTAAACTGAAAATTGTGTTCAGGATGTCATCAGGTAGCTTTGCCATTGTCCTTGATTTTTAGGGATAACAACTTAACACAATATATCAGAATCTTTGCTTGCTCCCATTTCATTTTTAATCAAGAGCGATCGCACTCCTAATTTACCACCTTTTAACCTAACTAAAAGCATCCAGGTTACAATCTATAGCATCGATCCGTGAGGTCGCTTTCTTCAATCCTAAAATCTAATATCTAAAATTGATTCACTTCCCTGCTTCGCCAATAATGCACTTCCATAGGCAGCAGCAGTATGAACGGGCGTTTCCACAGGCACTTTCAAATAACGATGACGAATTGCACTCCAAACTGCATTTTTGGCGCCGCCGCCAGCAGTATAAACTTTTGTCAAAGGAGTCGCACCCAACTCCTGCAATAATTGATATCCCCGCGCTTCAATCCGCGCGATACTTTCTAGCAAACCGTGCAGGAATTCCACTGAATCAGTCGGACGCGGTTCGAGTTTCGGCGGCAAATTCGGGTCATTAATTGGAAAGCGATCGCCATTTTTCAACAACGGGTAATAATCCAGCAAACTCTCTTGCTCTGGATCGATTTGTGTGCTATAATTATCCAATTCAGCATCTGTAAAAAAGTGTCGCAGCACCGCACCACCCGTATTAGAAGCGCCTCCAACTAACCACAGATCCCCCCCCGCCCCCCCTTCAAAAGGGGGGGAGAATATATTAGAGAATCTGTGACTGTAAATCCCGTATCTAGAATCATCTACGCGGGTATGACTTAACAGTTTCACAGCTAAAGTTGAACCGAGAGAAGTTACTGCTTCCCCCGGTGAATTGACACCGCTTGCTAAAAATGCTGCAATGCTATCGGTTGTCCCAGCATAAACTGTACAATGACGGGGAAATCCGAAGCGATCGCCCAATTCGACTTTAATTTCCCCTACAGGCGTACCCGGTGCGACAACTTCCGGCAATTCAGGAGTTGCAGCGCCCGCAATTCCCTCGATCAGCCAATCGGGATAGCACAAAGTATCAACATCGAAACCGAGTTTTAAAGCATTGTGATAGTCGCTAATTCCCAATTTTCCGTGCAGCAAAAACGCCAACCAATCGGCTTGATGCAGGAAATAAAGCTTCTCAATAACAGGCAAGATGCCTGTTCCACAAAGACTGAATTGTGTTGTGGGGTGGGCTTCTAGCCCGCCCTCCTGCCACCAGAGGAGTTTGGCGAGGCTGGATGTGGCGCTTAAGACTGTGTGGTTGGCTGGTGCGATCGCCCGTAACCTCTCTGTCACCGCTGCACCGCGCGCATCATTGTATAAAATCGGCTCACATACGGGTATACCTTGCGTATCGCACAGCATGACTGTGGAGGATGTGCCATCAAGGGCGATCGCGCTTACCTGATTGCGGATGGTTGCGGGGATTTGCTCAATTACAGCCGAGAGTGCATTTTGCCACACCGAGGGCAATTCCGGCTGTTGTGCGTTGGCAAAAGTGCATTCTGTCTCACAATGGATTGTACCCTGGGAGTCAATGATTGTCGATCGAGCGCCCGTAGTACCGAAATCTATTCCCAAATAAAGATTCATTTATCACTCCCGCGAATTTTCCCATATCTCAGAAACCGGGTTTTTTTACGAAAATCTTTCGTTGTCACCCACAGATTAGGTAAAAAACCCGGTTTCTTTGGCCTTAGTGCGTAAGTTCACGGCTTAAGCATGGGGGCGAGAAACCCGGTTTCTACGAGTTTCTATAGCAAGAAACCGGGTTTCTGAGATTATCGTGCTTCTACATATTCACAGAGCGTAGTTGGTTCGGGAATCGGTAAACCTTCTTCTCGCAATCCTTCTAAGTGAAATTCGATCGCTTCTTTAATTTGCTGCTGTACTTCTGCAAGGGTTGCGCCTGTGGCTGCACATCCGGGTAAATCGGGCGCGTAAGCTGAATAGTTATTCGGTGTTTTTTCGATCAGAATCGCATAACGCATTAGTTGTGCTCCTCATCTTGATGATTTGTTTCGACTTCGTTAGGTTCTTGTTGCTCTTTAACTTCTTTGAATTGAGCTTGTTTGATAATATTATCGGCAATGATGCTTTGATTTAAATAAGCTCCGTCTCGAAGTTTCGGGACAGCGTTGCTACAGTTGAATTGAGCTACAAGTTTTACATCCTCACTAAAACCACGCTCGGTAAGTTCTTTACCAGAAGAGCAGCTAAATAGCGCAGAATCAAGGCAATGTTGAACATCCTTAAATACTGATAGCGCAGCTCGTGCTTCCGGAGACTTAGTTCCTTTTAGATAACTTATAATTGCTCCAGCACCTATTAAGTCCTCAATAGCGGGGCGGAGAGTTCCGTCCTCCCACCTTTCACCTGCAGGAATCACCGCAACAGAACCGCCGAGTTGAGCAGTATATTCAGCCACAGCCAAACAATTTCGCAGACACCCCGCCAGAGTATGCTTGCCCATACTTGCAAGCGTTAATGTTGAGCCATTGGGAGATGGTAGAACGAGCTTAGTATTGGCAGCTATACCAACAAGTGAGGAAGGAGAAAGGGAGAATTGACCAGAGAACCGGCGCTTGAAGCTAGCTAGTTGAGCATTTTTCAACCTCGCGTATTCAACAGCAGTATCATCTTTCCAACGATAAGGAAATATTATTGCACCATTATGTACCGCTATGTCTACACATGTTGAAAAAGACATCACATCTATAATGATAACAACGTCGCTGATTCGAGAAAGCTTTTCAACTCCTTGCATTCCCCATTCACAACGAACGTCGAATTCTGATTGCTCATAAAACATTGCTGATTTTCCCTTGTATAGACCAACATCTGAGACAGTTTGATTATCTCCCTTTTCAGTCCTCTGCTGACTGAGGCGTCACCATACTATTCAGGGTAAGCGCACGTTAAATAGTAGCTCAGGATACAGATTAATAAGCCAGATACTGAGGTTAAAGGTGCTTGGATGTACCAGGAGCCAAATCGTCAGATAATTTACCGGGAACTGTAACTATAAACCTGATTTAGTAGGATGTTTGTACTGGCGGTGACTCCCTCGCGTTCTAGCTAGATACCAACCGTCTGCCTCTAGTTGTTTAATAATATCTCTGACTTTTATTGGCATTTATTACTCATCCAATTAGCAGGTATTGAAAAGATGGAAAGCTAAGAATGGCGTAAAAAAAGGTTCTAAAAAAAGACTTGACAAACAGATTAAAGATATCCATGCCAGAGAAGAAACACCAACACCAAACCAACCCCTAAGCCCTCGCTCCCCCCTAACTCCCCTTAAAAAAAGGGGGACAGGAGTCTTCTCTTTCGTCCCCGCAACGATTCGGGGGATTTAGGGGGATCTGGAGTCGGCGATCGACCAGAGATACAATGGTTTTCAGGCGATTGTTGACACCTATCGACTCTGGCCTAAGTCCCTACTTTCGTCCCTTAAACTTTTGTCCCGCACTCAGGACAAAACTTATTACTCGAAACATTCTTGGCGCCGCAACTCGGACAATAAATCAACTCCGCAGATTCCAATTTACTCCGTTCCGGTAAACCAACCATTTGAGCATTACTCTTACCTGGAACTACCATCGGATAGCAGTTTTCGTCCCTCGTCACCTTCACGTTCATCAACACAGGGCCGTTGTGAGCGAGCATTTGCCCGATCGCACCCTCCAACTCATCCGGCCCTGAAACCAGCATCCCCTTCACGCCGTAAGCCTCAGCCAGCATCACAAAATCCGGCATCCCCACAGTCATGTTCGAGGACGAATAACGCTCGCCGTAGAACGCCTGCTGCCACTGCCGCACCATTCCTTGCCAACCGTTATTTACAATCACAATCTTGACATTAATGCCGTATTGTGCTAGGGTTCCCAGCTCTTGAATATTCATTTGGATGCTAGCATCGCCAGCAATACAAATCACTTGCTCGTTGGGTAGCGCCATTTTCGCGCCCATCGCCGCCGGCAACCCAAAACCCATTGTTCCCAAACCAGCGCTCGAAATCCAGCGGCGCGGCCCGTTGTTTAAGAATTGAGCCGACCACATTTGATGTTGACCTACATCCGTTGTGTAGTAAGCATCCGGCGCTTGAGTCGCCAACTCCGAAATCACCTGCTGGGGAGACAAAATATCGGGGTAGTGAGGCACAACTAACGGATAATCCTGTTTCCAGCGATCGATCCTGTGCAGCCATTCCCCAGTTTGTCCGGCAGTTCCCGAAACACCAGTTTCCCGACAGCGGCGCAGCATATCCATCAAAACTTGCCGGACATCTCCGACAATCGGCACGTCTGGGCCGCGATTTTTGCCGACTTCCGCCGGATCGATATCGATGTGAATCACCTTCGCCCGCGCGGCAAACTCGTCTAGTTTTCCCGTTACTCGATCGTCAAACCGAGCTCCGACAGCAATCAACAAATCGCACTCGGTAACGGCAAAATTAGCATAAGCAGTGCCGTGCATCCCCAGCATTTTCACAGACAGAGGATGGTTTTCATCAAATGCACCTTTGCCCATCAGCGTTGTCGTGACAGGTAATTGGAACATCTCGGCGAGTTCCTTAATTTCCTCGTGGGCCCCGGCTGCGATCGCCCCGCCGCCCACATACAGCAAAGGACGCTTCGCTTCCTTCAGCAACTCAATCGCTTGATTAATCTGCCGAGGATTTCCCTTGACTGTCGGGCGATAGCCAGGAATTCTCACCGATCCGGGTGTCACGGGGAGATAGTCAAACTCTTCTAAACCAACATCCTTGGGAACATCAATCAACACCGGGCCCGGGCGTCCCGTACTCGCGATGTGGAAAGCTTCAGCGACAATTCGCGCCATATCTCTCGGATCGCGCACTACATAGGAATGCTTGACAATTGGCAAAGTAATGCCGTAAATATCAGTTTCCTGAAACGCATCAGTGCCGATCGCCGGACGGGGCACTTGACCGGTAATAATTACCATTGGGATAGAATCCATGTGCGCCGTCGCAATCCCCGTCACCAAATTAGTTGCACCCGGCCCGGAAGTCGCGAAACAAACCCCAACTTGTCCGGTAGCGCGGGCATACCCATCGGCTGCGTGGGCTGCTCCTTGTTCGTGCCGCACCAGAATGTGTTTGATCCCGCCACTTTCTTCAGCGCGGTAGAGTTCGTCGTAAAGCGGCAGAATTGCGCCGCCGGGATAACCAAAAATATGCTTGACACCGTGGCGGATCAAGCTGTCAATCAGAGCAAATCCACCAGTTGCACGTTTAACGGCGACTTTAGTTTTTAGTTGCACAGAATTTCTTTCCTCAAACTAATTATGTTTTTTAATGAAAGCTTTTATAACACTTTAATCTCAATAATCAAACTCTGAAAATTTAACTGCTAATATTTTACAAAAAGTTTCGCGAGCGATGTGCGATCGTCGGGAAATATTGCTAGTGCGAAGTGTGGCTTCAGCCCCTCAACGTAGTATCCGTTTAAAATCCCCTCGCCTTTAGGCAGAGGGATCAGTCAAACTTTTAACTAATACGAGTGGGAAGTCCGGCACTCTATCCGCTTACAGGATGAGTGACGGGATGAAAACGAGCAGCAAACAAATTGAGCGATAGCGAATCCATGATAGGATCGAAATAAGCGGGGATGATAAGAGTAGCCGTGGTGGGCGAACTTTCCGTTGTATAAAGGCTAGACACCACCTATCAGTTTCAGACTGGTAGCCCCAAAATCCCTTTCTTGCCGTAAAAGAGCTGATGGATGGGTGAAAAAATCAACAATTCTACTCCTTGGGACACAGGGAGTCTGCCGGA